>CAYMTH010000076.1:0-2176 GCA_964393235.1 uncultured Solibacteraceae bacterium
GGCGCTGGATCGCCGCGGGCGCCCCCTGGGGCCGGCACTGGTCGTTCGCGACGCCGGCGCGGGCCGCGGGCGGATCGATCGACGCGTTCATGGACGCCCGGCTGAAGACCAGGAACCCGGAGGCCGCCTGGCACACGCTGGTGCGCCGGGTCTCGTTCGACCTGACCGGGCTGCCGCCGACGAAGGAGATGCTGGCCGAACGGTCCTACGAGAAGCTGGTGGACCGGCTGCTGGCCAGCGAGCACTACGGCGAGCGGATGGCCATGTGGTGGCTCGACAACGCCCGCTACGCCGACACCGACGGCTTCCAGGCCGACGCCTCGCGGACCAACTGGCCGTGGCGCGACTGGGTGATCGAGGCCTTCAACAAGAACCTGTCGTTCCGGCAGTTCACCATCGAGCAGTTCGCCGGGGACCTGCTGCCGAACGCGACCGCGGAACAGCGGATCGCGACGGCGTTCCACCGGAACCATATGACGAACGGCGAGGGCGGGCGGGACCCGGAGGAGTCGCGCGTCGACTACGTGCTCGACCGGGCGAACACGACCGGGACCGTCTGGCTGGGGCTGACGCTGGGCTGCACCCAATGTCACAGCCACAAGTTCGACCCGATCACGCATCACGACTACTATGCGTTCACGGCCTTCTTCAACAGCATCGACGAAGACGGCCGGGCCGGTAAGAGCGCGAAGCCGTATGCCCCGTACGAGTCGCGGTACGCGGCGCGGGCGGTGGCCGAGGCCGGGCGGCTGGTGGAAGAGCGGCGGCCGGCCGAGCTCGCCGAGCGCAAGAAGGCCGAGGAGCCGTTCGCGCGCTGGCTGGCCGGGCAGAAGGGCGTCAAACAGGCCTGGCAGCCGCTGCGGATGACCCAGCTCGGCGCGGCCGAGGGCACGGTGCTGACCCAGGAAGCCGACGGGACCATCCAGGCCTCGGGGCCGAACCCGAACCAGGACGACTACCGGCTGGCGGCCGCGGTGAAGCTGCCGCGGGTAACCGGGCTGAAGCTCGAGGCCTTCCCGCCCCTGACGCGGGGCAAGTCGGGCGAGTTCCTGTTGACCGACGTCAAGATTCAGGTGCGGCAGGCCGGGTCGACGCAGATCCGGGACATCGCGGTGAAGAACGCGATCGCCGACTTCGAGGCCGACAAGCCAAAGAACAACAACTACGGGCTGATCAAGGACACGCTCGACGACGACCCGCGGAACGGGTGGACGACGAAGGGCGCGGACCAGAAGAAGCCGCACGTCGCGGTGTTCGAGCTGGCCGAGCCGCTGGTGCTCGGGTCCGACGAAGAGCTGATGTTCGAGATGCGGCACCGGTCGACGGCGGGCGACGCCAACATCGCGCGGTTCCGGGTTTTGGTGACCGATCAGCGCGGGCCGGCGGTGCAGTCGCTCGAGCGGGCGCCGCTCGAGGAACTGGCCGCGACGGGGCTGACGCCGGCGCTGCGGGAGCGGCTGTTCGCGCAGTTCCTGACGGACTACCCGCCGTACCAGGCGGCGCGCGAAGCGCTCGACCGGGCGGTGCGGCAGTACGACGAGGTCAAGTCCGCGGGCAAGGTGGACGTGATGGTGCTGGCCGAGCGGGCCGAGCCGCGGCCGACGCATGTGCTGCTGCGCGGGGTCTGGGACAAGCCGGGCGACCGGGTGCAGCCGGCGGTGCTGCCGTCGATCGGGGCGCCGGGCGCGGCGAAGAACCGGCTGGAGCTGGACGAGTGGCTGGTGTCGAAGGACCACCCGCTCACGGCGCGGGTGATCGTGAACCAGCTGTGGCAGCTGCTGTTCGGCTACGGGCTGGTCCGGACGCCCGAGGACTTCGGGCTGCAGGGCGAGCAGCCGACACATCCGGAACTGCTCGACTGGCTGGCCGTCGAGTTCGTCGAGAGTGGCTGGGACGTGAAGCACATGATGCGGCTGATGGTGACCAGCGCGGCCTACAAGCGCGACTCGCGGGCGACGGCCGAGCAGTTGGCGCGGGACCCGGAGAACCGGACGCTCGAGCGCGGGCCGCGGTTCCGGCTGCCGAGCTGGATGCTGCGCGACGCGGCGCTGCGGTACGCCGGGGTGTTCAACCCGGCGCTGGGCGGGCCGCCGGTGCGGCCGTACCAGCCGGACGGCGTCTGGGAGGAGCTGTTCATGGGCCGGTTCAAGTACGAGCCGAGCGAGGGCCCGGCGCA
>CAYMTH010000076.1:2186-4317 GCA_964393235.1 uncultured Solibacteraceae bacterium
CTTCTGGCGGCGGACGATCGCGCCGACCTTCCTGTTCGATACGGCCCAGCGGCGCAGCTGCGAGGTGCGGACGGCGCGGACCAATACGCCACTGCAGGCGCTGACGCTGTTGAACGATCAGACGTATCTCGAGGCCTCGCGGCTGCTGGCGGCCTACGCGCCGGCCGAGGTCTTCGAGCGGGTGCTGCTGCGGAAGCCGGCGGCGCGGGAGGCGGCGGTGCTCGACCGGGAGTACGAGCGGGCACTCAAGCACTACCGGGCCAACCCGGCCGACGCGGCGAAGCTCGCGGGCGGGGCGCCGGAGACGGCGGCGCGGATGGTGGTGGCCAGTCTGATCCTGAACCTCGATGAGGCGATAACCCATGAATAGGCGGACCTTTCTGATGAGCATGAGCCTGGCGGCGAAACCCGGACCGGTGATCGGACAGGGCGCGTTCCGGTACCGCGTGGACACGGAATGGAGCAAGGCCGATCCGGCCAAGTACCCGGTGAACGACTGTCACGAGATGGTGCAGGCGGCCGACGGGCGGCTGTTCCTGTTGACCAACCACAAGCAGAACAACGTGCTGATCTACCGGACGGACGGGACGCTCGAAGGGGCGTGGACGCTCGGGTTCGGCGGGGCGCACGGGCTGTCGCTCGACGGGAAGTCGCTGTGGATCACCGACACGGGGACGGGTCGGGTGGTGAAGACGACGCTCGACGGGAAGATCGAGCTGGAGCTGCCGCACGCGGCCAAGTGCGGGGCGTACAAGGAGACCGACGTCTACAGCCCGACGGAGACGGCGGTGGGGCCGAACGGGGACGTCTATGTCGCCGACGGGTACGGGTCGCAGTACATCCTGCGGTTCGACGCTTCGGGCAAGTACCTGGGCAAGTTCGGGGGCAAGAGCAGCCAGCCGATCAACAAGGGCAAGTTCCTGCAGGCGCACGGGGTGGCGATCGATACCCGGAGCGGGACGCCGCTGGTGGTCTGCACGGCGCGGATCCGGAACGAGTTCGTCTGGTTCACGCTGGACGGGCAGTGGGTGAAAACCGTCTACCTGCCGGGGGCGTACATGAGCCGGCCGGTGATCGCGGGGCGGCACCTGTATTCCGGGGTGTGCTTCGGCATGTACGCCGACGACTACCGGATGTGGCAGGGGCGCGGGTTCGTGACGATCCTGGACGATCAGGACCGGGTGGTGTCGAACCCCGGGGGCGAGGCGCCGGTGTATAAAGACGGCCGGCTGCAGGTGATGCTGCAGGCGCAGCCGGCGGTGTTCAAGAACTGCCACGACGTGTGTGTGGACACGCGGGGCGATCTGTATGTGTGCCAGTGGAACAGCGGGCGGGTGTACCCGTACAAGCTGCACCGGGAGGCGTGATGTTCAGACGGGACTTTATGGGCGCGCTGGCGGCGTCGGCGCTGATGGGCCAGCAGAAGGGGCTGCCGCACTTCGCGCCGAAGGCGAAGCGGGTGATCTTCCTGACGCAGTCGGGCGGGCCGTCGCAGTTGGAGCTGTTCGACCATAAGCCGGGGCTGGTGAAGCTGGCCGGGACGGAGCTGCCGGACTCGATCCGGCAGGGGCAGCGGGTGACGACGATGACGTCGAAGCAGAAGCAGCTCGTGATGCCGGGGGTGACGAAGTTCATCCGGCACGGGAAGAGCGGCACGCTGTTGGGCGAGTGGCTGCCGCATTTGGGAAAAGTGGTCGACGACATCTGCCTGGTGAAGTCGATGCACACGGACCAGATCAACCATGCGCCGGCGATGACGCAGTTCCTGACGGGGCACCAGATACCGGGGCGGCCGAGCATGGGGGCGTGGGTGAGCTACGGGCTGGGGAGCGTGAACCAGAACCTGCCGGACTATCTGGTGCTGCTGTCCAAGATGCTGCGGCCGAGCGACCAGCCGTTGTACGACCACTACTGGGGGAGCGGCTTTCTGCCGTCGCGGTACCAGGGGGTGAAGCTGCGGAACGCCAAGGACCCGGTGCTGTACTTGCGGGACCCGGAGGGGCTGCCGCGGGAGGTGCGGCGGGGGATGCTGGACGGGCTGGCGGAGTTGAACCAGCAGCGGCTGGAGGCGACCGGGGACCCGGAGATTGCGACGCGGATCGCGCAGTATGAAATGGGTTACCGAATGCAG
>CAYMTH010000076.1:4327-11063 GCA_964393235.1 uncultured Solibacteraceae bacterium
CTGTACGGGCCGGATTCGCGGCGGCCGGGGTCGTATGCGGCGAACTGCATTCTGGCGCGGCGGCTGGCGGAGCGGGGGGTGCGGTTCATCCAGCTGTTCCATCCGGACTGGGACCATCACAGCCGGCTGCCATCGTGGTGCACGGCGCGGTGCCGGGACACGGATCAACCGAGCGCGGCGCTGGTGGCGGACCTGAAGCGGCGCGGGCTGCTGGAGGACACGCTGGTGCTGTGGGGCGGCGAGTTCGGGCGGAGCGTGGTGGGCCAGGGCGACTGGCAGAGCATCGAGGCCGGCCGGGACCATCATCCGCGGTGCTTCACGATGTGGATGGCCGGGGGCGGCGTGAAGCCCGGGATCAGCTACGGGGCGACGGACGAGTTCAGCTTCAACGTGGCCGAGAACGGGGTGCACGTGCGGGACCTGCATGCGACGGTGCTGCACCTGCTGGGGATCGACCATGCGCGGTTCACGTACCGGTTCCAGGGGCTGGACTTCCGGCTGACGGGGGTTGAGCCGAGCCGGGTGGTGAAAGACATACTGGTATAGTGCGAGCCCTGGTATTGCTGCTGGCGGCGCTGGGCGCCGCGGGCGGACAGCCGGTCGAGGAGCTGTTGCGGACGTATGCCCGGCTGACGGAGGCGGAGGTCCGCGAGATCGACCGGGGCAAGGCGGTGGCGAAGATCCTGCCGGGCGGGGGCGAGGAGATGTTCGTGTTCGGGGCGGTGGCGATCGAGGCGGGGATCGACTCCTATCTGGAGCTGGCGACCGACATAGACCGGCTGCGGCGGCTGCCGCAGTACAAGGCGATCCGGCTGTTCAGCGATCCGCCGGCGGAGGGGGACCTGACGGGGTTCGCGCTGGACCGGCAGGACGTGCGGGCGCTGCGGACGTGTCGGCCGGGGGACTGCGACGTGCAGTTGCCGTACGAGGCGATGGCGGCGCTGCAGCAGAGGATCGACTGGGGGGCGGCGGACGTGGAGGCGCGGGTGAACGGGGAGGTGCGGCGGATGGCGCTCGAGGCGGTGCGGCGGTACCGGGCGGGCGGGCATGCGGCGCTGGGGGAGTACCGGGATCAGAAGCGGCCGGTGGCGGTGGCGGACGCGTTTGCCGGGCTGCTGGCGGGGACGCGGGCGCTGCCGACGTATCTGCCGGAGTTGAACGCGTACCTGCTGGGGTACCCGCGGGCGCGGCTGGCGGGGGCGCGGTCGGCGTTGTACTGGGAGCTGGTCGACTTCGGGCTGAAGCCGACGCTGCGGATCAACCACGCGGTGGCGTACCGGACGGGGGCGCCGCGGGAGGCGCACGTGGTGGCGATCAAGCAGCTGTATGCGAGCCACTACTTTCAGGCGGCGCTCGACGTGACGGCGTGCGTGCCGCGGCCCAGGGGGCGGGGGTTCTATCTGATCACGCTGAAGGCGTCGCGGCAGGTGGGGCTGACGGGGGTGAAGGGGGGGATGCTGCGGCGGATCGTGGAACAGAAGACGCGGTCAGGGCAGGAGGCGGCGTTGGAGGGGATCCGGCCGGCGTTGGAAGGGCGATAAAAAGTTCGCGGGTGCCGACCCTTTTTTTTGTTGAAGTTAGGGGAAATCTGGCCGGTTTGTTCGTTGGTTTGAACCTTGGACTGTTCCTTGGTTTGTTCCCCGGTTTGTCCACGAGAGGGGGAAGGGCGCGGATGGGAGCGATGAGCTCCGATACCCTCATTATACCAAGGGGGCAAGGGGGGACGGCCCGAGCGGAGCGAACAAGTAGTTTCTTTTGTTTAACTTATCGATTTCCCGAGAGGCGTGAACGGGGTCAGGCGGAGACGACGCGGAGGTTGACGCGGGCGTACATCTTTTCCGTCTGTTCCATGGTGGGGAACGAGATGCCGGGGAGGGAGGCGGAGGCGGTGCCGCAGGCGACACCCCAGCGGACGGCGTCGTCGAAGGTCTTGCCGCTCGACAGGGCCCAGACGAAGGCCGCGGCGAGGGCGTCGCCGGCGCCGATGGGGCAGACGGCATCGATCATCGGGGGCTGGCCCTCGACGACGCGGGTCCCGATGGCTCCGACGGCGCCACGGCTGCCGAGCGACATGACGACCGACTCGGCGCCCATGGCGACGATGCGCTGGGCGGCTTCGCGGAAGTGGGCCTGGGTGATGAGGGCGCGGTTGAGGAGGCGTTCGGCTTCTGCCTGGTTGGGGGCGACGGCGGTGGGGCCGGCGTCGAGCCCGTGCAGGAGGGCGTCGCCGTCGGTGTCGAGGAGGGTCTTCACCCTGGCCTTCTGGGCGAGGCGGATGAGGCGGGCGTAGAAGTCCGTGGCGACGCCGGGGGGAAGGCTGCCGCAGAGCATGAGCCATTCGACGCCTTTTTCGAGATTCTCGGCGACGGCCTTTTCAACACGGTCGAGTTCGGTGGCCTGGATGTGGGGGCCGCGTTCGTTGAGTTTGACGGCCAGGCCCTGCTTGTCGACGATGGTCAGGTTGGTACGGATGGAGTGGCGGATGCGGACGAACTGGGTGGGGAAGCCGGATTCGGCGAGGAGTTCCTCAAAGCGTTTGCCGGCCTTGCCGCCGGAGCAGGCGATGGCCTTGGTGGCGCCGCCGAAGTGGTGGATGACGACGGAGGCGTTGATGCCGCGGCCGCCGGCGGTTTCGTTGGTGGAGAGGATATAGGCCCGGTCTTCGAAGACGAGACGGTCCGCTTGGACATTGCGGTCGATGGCGGGATTCAGGGTGAGCGTAAGAATCAAGCCCATATTCTAACAATGGGGGTGGCGGGTTGCGGATGTTAAAATGGCGAATGGCGTCGAGGGGACATCTGCTGCCGTACGCGGCGCTGGCCGCGGTCTGTTTCTTCTGGGGAACGACGTATCTGGGCATCCGGATGGCGCTGGAGAGCTTTCCGCCGCTGCTGCTGGTGGCGATGCGGTTTTTGCTGTCGGGGTCGATTCTGCTGGGGTGGGCGCGGTGGAAGGGATGGACGCTGCCGGAGTGGCGGGAGGTGGCGCGGACCTCGGCATTCGGGTTCATGCTGCTGGGAGTGGCGAACGGGTGCCTGACGTTCAGCGAGACGTGGATTCCGTCGAGCCTGGCGGCGTTGTTCTTGACGACGGCGCCGTTCTGGCTGGTGGGATTGGAGTCGCTGGTGCCGGGCGGGGAGCGGTTGACGGCGCCGGTGGCGGTGGGGCTGGTGGTGGGGTTGGCGGGGGTGGTGATGCTGGTGCTGCCGGCGGGCGGGGGGATGGAGATGAGCCCGAACGTGTGGAAGGGTTTCCTGGTGCTGCAGGTGGGCTCGTTTTTCTGGAACGCGGGGTCCATTCTGCAGCGGCGGTGGCGGGCGACGACGCATCCGCTGTTGACGGGGGCGGTGCAGCAGATGGCGGCGGGGCTGGTTTACCTGGTGGCGGCGGCGGTGGTGCCGGAGCGGCCGGTGGAGGTGACGGCGACGGGGGTGGCGGGGTTGTTGTGGCTGGTGACGTTCGGGTCGATTGTGGGGTACAGCGCGTATATCTACTCGCTGGAGACGCTGCCGGTGTCGCTGGTGTCGATTTACACCTTCATTAACCCGGTGGTGGCGGTGGCGCTGGGGAAGCTGTTCTACGACGAACCGTTCGGGCGGCGGGAGGTGATGGCGATGGCGGTGATCTTCGTGGGGGTGGGGATCGTGAAGATGCGGGCGTTGCGGAGAGGGTAGGGGAAATCCTAGGAGCCAGGCACCTAGGAAGGATCTGGTTAGTCTCGTTCCATGGCTTTGGCGGCCGCGGCTCCGCCGAGGATCATCGGCAGAGTAAAGGCGACGAAGACCATCGCGAGCATGAGGACCATCATGGCGGCGAAGACGTCGGGGGCCTGCATGATTTCGGTGATCTGCTGGATGGTTTCCGCCGAGGCGTTGCTTTCCTGCAACTGCTTCTTGTAGGCCTCGAGAAGTCCGCCCTGTTCCTGAAGCACGAGGATGGTGATGGTGAAGAAGATGATCCAGATGGCGTAGAAGAGGACGCCGGTGATCCAGCCGAGGCGGGCGCCGGCGGAGACGGAGAGCAGCTGGCCGGTGCGGCGGGTGTAGTAGATGACGGCGATGAAGCCGCCGCCGAGCAGGACGAAGCCTTTCAGCAGCAGGCCGGGGACACCGCCAATGGGGATGATCATCAGGACCCAGATGAGGATGGCGGTGACGAAGGCGGAACGGACGGCGCTGGCGTTATGGAAACTGATGACGGCGAGGTTGGGTTCAGGCGTCTCGGGAGCGGCGGCGGCGAGGGCGCGGAGATCGTCGGCGGAGTCCTCGGGGCCATGGTTGATTTCGGGGGGAGGTTCGGCGAAGAGAGGGCGTCCGCAGCGGTGACAAAACCGCGCGTCGAGGGGCAATTGGGCCCCGCAGGAGCAAAAATCAGCCACGAATTCAGTGTGTCATAAGTGAGGCATGATAGTTTGGAAACAATGTCCCTGACCTTGCTTGTGGTATCCAATCCGAGCGCTCCGTACCTGAAGTGGCTGAAGGAGCTTCCGTCCGATGTGACCTACGTGGTGGGGAACACACCGGAGACGCTGGCGCCGCTGGCCGACCAGGCGGACGCGATCCTGTACTGCATGGGGCCGGGGCTGCCGTTGAAGAACGTATGGGAGATGGCGCCGCGGGTGCAGT
Source organism: uncultured Solibacteraceae bacterium (assembly GCA_964393235.1). GTDB lineage: Bacteria > Acidobacteriota > Terriglobia > Bryobacterales > Bryobacteraceae. The sequence continues at coordinate 8,953 of CAYMTH010000076.1, forward strand.
GGGTGCATTCGCTGTCGGCGGGGCTGGAGAGCATTCTGTTCCCGGGGCTGGCGGAGAGCACGGTGCCGATGACGAACGGGCGGGGCGTGTTCAAAGAGTCGCTGGGCGAGTTTACGGTGGCGTCGATTCTGTTCTTCGCGAAGGATCTGCGGCGGATGCTGCGGAACCAGGAGGCGGGGCGGTGGGAGCAGTTCGACGTTGAGATGGTGCAGGGCAAGACGCTGGGCGTGCTGGGGTACGGGGAGATCGGGCGGGCGGCGGCGGTGCGGGCGCACGCGCTGGGGATGAAGATCCACGTGATCCGGCGGCGGCCGCAGCTGTCGGATGAAGATCCGATTGTGGAGAAGAGCTTCAGCATCGCGGACCGGGCGGAGATGATGGCGGGGGTGGACTACCTGCTGGTGGCGGCGCCGCTGACGGGAGAGACGCGGGGGCTGGTGGGCGCGGCGGAGTTGAAACGGATGAAGCCGTCGGCGGTGGTGATGAACGTGGGGCGGGGGCCGGTGATCGACGAGGCGGCGCTGATTGCGGCGCTGCGGGACGGGACGATTCGCGGCGCGGCGCTGGACGTGTTCGACGTGGAGCCGCTGCCGGCGGGGCACGCGTTCTACGGGATGGAAAACGTCCTGCTGTCGCCGCACTGCGCGGACCACACGTCGACGTGGACGGACGAGGCGATGCAGTTCTTCCTGGAGAACCTGCGGCGGTTCCAGAGCGGCGAGCCGCTGATGAACCTGGTGGACAAGAAGAGCGGGTACTAAAAAGCGAAAGGGCCGGCGGAAAGCCGGCCCTTTCGGTGTTTGCGTTTCGTTGTCGCTTACGCCACTTTGCGGGCGAGCGAGGATTCCATATCGACGGTGGCGACCTTGACCTTGGAGGCGAGGCCGATGGCCTGGAGGAAGCGGATTTGCATCCAGGTCATATCGACTTCGTACCAGGCGAGGCCGTGGCGGGCCGAGTTGGGGTGAGCGTGGTGGTTGTTGTGCCAGCCTTCGCCGAAGGTCAGCAGGGCGACCCACCAGGAGTTGCGGGAGTCGTCGCGGATGTCAAAGCGGCGGCCGCCCCAGAGGTGCGTGGCCGAGTTGACGAGCCAGGTGGAGTGGAGGCCGAGGGTGATGCGCAGGCAGACGGCCCAGAGGAACATCGACAGGCCGCCGAAGTACCAGATGAGGAGCGAGGTCACGGCGACGGGAACGAAGTGCCAGGTGTTGAGCCAGCGGTAGAACGGGTCCTTGGCGAGGTCGGGCGTGTAGCGGGCGAGTTCTTCCGTCTTGTTGTGCTTGGATTCACCGAAGATGATCCAGCCGATGTGGGACCACCACTTGCCGTCGCGCGGGGAGTGGGGATCGCCTTCCTGGTCGGATTTCTGGTGATGGATGCGGTGGGTGGCTACCCAGAAGATGGGTCCGCCTTCGAGAGTGAGAGTTCCGCAGATGGCGAAGAGGTATTCGATCCACTTCGGAACGACGTAGGACCGGTGGGTGTGGAGGCGATGGTAGCCCATGCCGATTCCCCAGCCGATGGTGATCCAGTAGAGCAGAACCATTACGGCCAACGATTTCCACTCGAAGAAGAACGGGGCCGCCAGCGCGCCCGCGTGAAAGAAAGCCAGGAAGATAATGGTGATCCAGTTATACTGCCGGGCTTTATTGATGGGGGTGACCCCCTTAACGGTACTTTCCATAAGACAGGACCCCTTCAGCCTATCAGTTCTTGGGAAGGGGTGGAAGGAGGGGGTGTTTACGTGAGCGCCGGTTGGGGGAGAATGGAGAAATGACTCGCAGAACGTTGATGGGATCGATGGCGATGGGGATGGCGGGGATGCCCGCGGCGAAGGCGGCTCCGTTTACGGGGCGGATACCGCTGGCGGTTTCCACGTATAGCTACTGGCACTTCCGGACGGCGAAGTATCCGATCGAAAACGTGATCGAGCACGCGGCGTCGCTGGGATTCGACGGCGTGGAGATTCTGCACCGGCAGATGGAGAACGAGACGCCGGCGTATTGCGCGAAATTGAAGAAGATGGCGTTCGAGCGGGGGCTGTCGTTCCCGATGCTGTCGATCCATCAGGACTTCGTGCACCCGGAGGCGGCCGAGCGGCAGAAGCATAT
>CAYMTH010000076.1:11073-12576 GCA_964393235.1 uncultured Solibacteraceae bacterium
AACTGGCGGCGCGGCTGGGGATTCCGTGCGTGCGGCTGAACAGCGGGCGGTGGAAGACGATCAAGTCGTTCGACGATTTGATGAAGGTGAAGGGCGACGAGCCGGCGCTGCCGGGGTATACGGAGAAGGACGCGTTTGCGTGGTGCGTGGAGTCGATTCAGAAGTGCCTGCCGGTTTGCGAGCGGGAGGGCGTGATGCTGGCGCTGGAGAATCACTGGGGGCTGACGACGAAGGTGGACAACCTGCTGACGATTCACAAGGCGGTGAGTTCGCCGTGGCTGGGGATCAACATGGACACGGGGAACTATCCGGGGGATCCGTACGAGGGGATCGGGCGGCTGGCGGGGCTGGCGACGATCGTGCAGGCGAAGACGTATTATGGCGGCGGGGAATGGTACACGCTGGACCTGGATTATCCGCGGATCGCGAAGATTTTGCGGGGGGCGGGGTTTAAGGGCTGGGTGTCGCTGGAGATGGAGGGGAAGGAAGATCCGCAGGTGGCGGTGGCGAAGAGCTACGCGGTGCTGCGGAAGGCGTTTGGGGGGTAGGGAACGGAGTACAATCGGGTCATGGAAAGGCGGACTGCGGAGGTACTGGAGCAGGCTTTGGAGCTTTCGGAAACGGAGCGGGCTGAACTGGCAGGCTCCCTGTTGCTCAGTCTGGAGAGCGAAGATCTCGACGCGGAAGAGCTATGGGATATCGAGATTCGGCGGCGGGCCGCCGAACTCGATGCCGGTACGGTCCAGACACTTTCCTTGGAAGAAGTTGAAGAGGCATTGCGGCAACGATTCGGATGACGCCCAGGGGCTTTCGCTTCCATCCGCGCGCGATGGAGGATACCGGGGATGCGACTTTCTGGTACGAGGTCCGCAGCCCCGGAGCAGCGAAGGCATTTCGAGCCGAGTTTGGCCGGATCATGCGCTCCATCGCGGCGGCGCCACAGCGCTGGCCTGCCGATGAGAATGGTTTTCGAAAGGTACTGTTCCACCGTTTTCCCTTCCGGGCCGTTTACCGATACAAAGACGGTCTGGTTGAAGTGATTGCGATCGCGCACTGCAAGAGAAGACCTAGCTACTGGAACAGGCGATAGGTTTTCATGCTTCGGCGGCCGGTTGATCGAGGGATGCCTTGGCAAAACGCAGCACTTCGTGAACCAGATCCGGCGGTACGCCGGGGAACCACTCGAAGAACTCTTCAAGGGTTGAACCTTCGTCGAAGTGTTCAAAGAGAGACGCGATGGGCATGCGCGTGCCGGCGAAACACCACTTGCCCCCAAGCTTGTTGGGGTTGCGGTCGATCGCTTGGCAGTGGGACCAGTCCATTTCGAGGAGGATTTTCACGCCACGGCGGGAGTCCGTTCGAGGGACTCCTCCGTGAACCGGAGCACCTCGTGGACGAGTTCCTGCGGAACGTCCGGGAACCACTCGAAGAACTCTTCGAGCGTTGACCCTTCGTCGAGGTGTTCAAACAGAGACGCGACGGGCATGCGCGTGCCGGCGAAGC
>CAYMTH010000077.1:0-3783 GCA_964393235.1 uncultured Solibacteraceae bacterium
TACTCGGGGAACTCGCAGACCGGCGCCGGGCTACTGACCGGCCAATGGTTCGACACTCGCGGGGATGAATACGCCTACTGGGGCGACGTTCGCCGCGCCCAGCGGGAGTATCGTGTCGGCGGCGATCTGGATCTGCGCCGCCTGAAACTGTCGGTTACCCGAGGCTGGGAACTCTTCAAAGACGATACCGCCTTCGGCCGCCCCTTGGTTGCGGCAGGCGCCAATCCGAACGACCGCAACACGCTCACCTTCCTTCGCCGGGACGAACCGTTTCACGGGCGCACGCCCTATTGGCGAGTCAATCTCCAGTCCGATCCCGCCACCTGGCTCACCCTGCAAGGCCGATTCACCCATTCCGACGGTCAGCGGGCCTTCCTGTTCGATGAGGTCGCCATCGGCACCGACCGGCTCGGTTCCAATCGGAACCGGCAAATCCTGTTGTCGGGCCGGGGGCGGCGTCCCGTCACGAACGGCAATTTCGCTGTCACCTGGCGCCCGGTCGCGGCCTGGACCATCTCCAATCAGACCGCATTTTCCAGTACCCGGATGGAAGGTGACGGCAACTACTCGGAATTGAACAACGCCACGGCAGGCCTCTCCCTCGTCGCCTTCAACAACCTCGCGATCCGCACGGTCTCCAATGCTTCCGAAGCTCTGGCAGCCCCGGAAATGGCTCGGCTTTTTCGGCAACTACCAGTATTCCGAGCGCCGGGTCCGGTCCAGGGAACTGGTCGACCTCGATCTGTCCACGATTGGCAGGCCGGTCGAACAGTTCAACCGCCAAAAGGCTGGCGCCGGCGGTGTCCGGCTACAGCCGTTGAAACCCCTGCGCATTTTCTTCAGCGGCGAAGTCGGCCGCAACGATCGCCCCTTCTATCCGACCAGCGACAAGGATTACCATGCCTGGAACGCCCGGGTGCAGTACCGGACATCTCGATACAATCTCTCCAGCGACTTCCGGACCTTTACCAACACGAACTCGGCCTCGCTCTTTGTCCACTCCTCAACCGGCCGGTCCTGGTCGGCCAACGGCGGTTGGAGCCCTCGTGCCGGAGTCCAGTTCGACGCCGGCTACAGCTACATTCACCTCGATACGCTCACCGGTCTGGCCTACTTTGCGAATTTCGAGTGGGTCGAGCGCGACCGTTCCTACTATCTCAGCAATCTGCATACATTCCACGCCGGCGCCCAGGTCCAGATTCGGAAGCGCGTCGATCTCTACGCCGGTTTTGTCCGGACGCAGGATCGCGCTGACGGGCGGTCCGCGGCGGCCGCCACGTCCCGGCCGGCGTTCCTCGCCACGCCCCAGACGCTCTCCCTCTTCGCCGCCGCCCAAGTCTTCCCGGTTGCCTACCAAGCGCCCCTTGCCCGGGTCTCCGTCGTGCTCCATCGCAACCTGCGTTGGAACGCCGGCTGGCAGTACTTTGACTACGCCGAACGATTCTTTCAGAACCAGAACTACGCCGCCCACACAGGATACGTCAGTCTGAGTTATTCTTTCTGACAGGGATGCTCCGGTTTAGTGATCTGGAACTGCTCGCCCTGGTTGCGAGCGCCTTAACCATCTGGCTCTTCGTTGCCCGCGGACGCATGGCCCTGGAAAGCAATTGGCCGCTCTTCTATTACCTCGGGATGGTTTTTTACCAGAAATCGGGAGGCCGATTCCTCGACGCGAATTTCATCTACGCCGGCGTCGTCTGCGCGATGATGATTCGATTCGAGTTCATGTCTCCCGGCGTTGTGAAGGTCTTCCGGGTCATAGAGGCCATCTGCCTGATCTATGTCATCTGGCGATGCCTGGATTTTGTCCTGTTCCAGTAGCCGCTACTGTTCCTCGGGCAGTCCCGCTTCCCGCCACGCCCGCCAACCGCCAGCCAGCGACCGGACCCGCTGGTAGCCCATCCGCTGCAACGCATCGGCGGCCAGCGCGGACCGATAGCCCCCGCCGCAATACAGCACCAGCAGCCGGTCTGTCTCGGGAACCCGGACTTCGATATCTCTCTCGATAATCCCTTTGCCCAGGTGAATCGCCCCGGCCGCATGCCCGGCGCCCCACTCGCTCTCTTCGCGGACGTCGATCAGTACGTGCTCGGCGCCCGAATCCCGCAGTTCCGCGTATTCGGCGGTGGAAATCTCTTGAACCCGCGCCCTGGACGCTTCGACGATGGCCAGGAACCCCGGCGAATGTTTCATGGCGATTATCCTCCGTGTCAGCCCCGTTCGCGCCGGATGCGGGCGCCCAGGCCGGCCAGTTTGCTTTCTATCTTCTCGTAGCCGCGGTCCATATGGTAGACCCGGTCGACGATCGTCTCGCCCTCGGCGACCAGCGCCGCCAACACCAGGGATGCGCTCGCGCGAAGGTCCGACGCCATCACGTGCGCCCCGGTCAGCCGCCGTGGTCCGGCGACGATCGCCTGCCGCCCGTCGATCCGGATGCTGGCCCCCATTCGCACCAGTTCCGGCGCGTGCATGAACCGGTTCTCGAAGATTCGCTCGGAGACGATCGCGATGCCCTCGGCCTGTGTCATGAGCGACATGTACTGTGCCTGCAGGTCGGTCGCGAATCCCGGGTGTTCCTCGGTGACGATGTCGACGCTGCGGAGCGTCGCCCCCTTCCGCACCCGCAGTACGCCCGGACGCGGTTCACTGACGTCGACCCCGGCCGGCCCGAGCTTCGCGCACAGCGCCGTCAGGTGCTCCGGCACGCAATTGAGGATCTCCACATCTCCGCCGGTGATCGCGGCCCCGATCGCGAACGTCCCCGCTTCGATCCTGTCCGCGATGATCGTATGCCGCGCCCCGCCCAGCCGGCCCACGCCGTGAACCCGAATCGTCGACGTTCCCGCTCCCTCGATCCGCGCCCCCATCTTCGTCAGCAGATCAGCCAGATCCACCACCTCCGGTTCCCGCGCCGCGTTCTGGATCACCGTCTCGCCGTGCGCCAGCACCGCCGCCATCAAGATGTCTTCCGTTCCCGTCACCGTGATCCGGTCAAAATGGACCAGCCCGCCGCGAAGGCCCTCCGGCGCCGTCGCCTCGATATACCCGTGCGTCTGCTCGATCCGGGCGCCCAGTTGTTCGAGCCCACGCATATGCAGGTCGATCGGCCGTGCGCCAATGGCGCATCCGCCGGGAAGCGAGACCCGGGCCCGGCCGAACCGGCCGACCAGCGGTCCCAGTACCAGGCTCGACGCACGCATCGTCTTCACAACCTCGTACGGCGCCTCCGGCACGATCCCGTCCCCCGCCGCCACCGTCACCGGTCCCGTTCCCGCCTCGTCCACCCGCGCGCCCATATGGCGGAGCAGGTCCATCATCGTGCGGATGTCCTTCACCCGGGGAATTCGCGACAACTCCACTGGCTCTCCGGTCAACAGGCAGGCCGCCAACACCGGTAACGCCGAGTTCTTGGCCCCGCTCACCTCCACGCTCCCGCGCAGCGTCACCCCGCCTTCAACCACGAATCTATCCATGCAGTACCTCCGCCAGCACTCCGCGCTTCTCCCTCAATCGAGCCTCGGCCTCTTCCCGGCTGACGCCCAGCCTTCCCATGACAACTCCCACCCGCACGCTGCGCCCTCCATTCTCGAACAACTCGGCCGCCTGCTCAAGCGTCACTCCCGCCGCCTCGGCAATAATCCGCTGTGCCCGGTCCACAAGCTTCTGATTCCTGGGTTGCACATTCACCATCAGGTTGCCGTAAGTGTAGCCCCGTCGGATCATCAGACCCGTACTGACCATGTTTAAAATCAGCTTCGTGGCCGTGCCGGCCTTCATGCGCGT
>CAYMTH010000077.1:3793-11731 GCA_964393235.1 uncultured Solibacteraceae bacterium
CACAATTTCCGGTCCAACCGGTACTTCCAGTACGTGATCCGCCTCCCGCGCCATTGCGCTTCCCGGCGCGCAGACCAGGGCCGCGGTCAGCGCCCCAAGCCGGCGTGCCTCCCGCAATGCGCCGATGACATACGGTGTCCGTCCGCTCGCCGCGATTCCAATTAGCGTGTCTATTCCAGTGAAGCCCCGTGCCGTCAAATCCCGGGCTCCCGCCGCCGGATCGTCCTCGGATGCCTCGGTTGCCCGGCTGAGCGCGGCTTCTCCCCCGGCGATGATTCCCTGTACAAGGTCCGGACCCACCCCAAACGTCGGCGGGCACTCCGACGCGTCAAGTACTCCCAGACGTCCGCTGGTCCCGGCGCCAATGTAATACAATCGTCCGCCGGCGTCGACCCGGGGGACCAATGCGTCCAGGAAGGACCCTATCGCATCGATGGCCCCGGCCACTGCGATTGCGACCCCCTGATCCTCGCGATTCATGATCGCCAGCATCTCGCGGGTCGAAACCCGGTCGATATGGGTACTCGCGGGATTTCGCTGTTCGGTCGCGAGCTTGCCGAGTTGCTCCATACATCTCCGAGGATCGCACTTTCGTCGCCGATTGTCCTGCTCGGGAAGGCGGTTGGTTTTAGTACTGCACTGCGATAGAGTACCCCATCGGAATAGAGGCAAGACCTCAATTCTCGCATAAAATCGCCGTCTGATCTTCCAAGTCATTGATAGCTTGGCATTTGGCATCGGACTGGGCGGTTCTCGATGCCAGCGGGGCAGGGCCGGGCGCGGGGCACTGTCTCTGCATAAACCACTGTATATCAATCTCTTGCGGCTGTGTTGTCCCGCTGTCTGAGGGGGGAGTACTGTAACCGAATACCCACTATTTAAATTCTTGACAGTACCTCATTCCTATCCGTATACTGTTGTGGTACTGGAGACACATGTATAGACCACTATGCACCGTCTTCAGCTTGACGGCTCGACATTCGGAGGTTTACTAAATGAAAAAAATCTTTATCACTGCGGGGCTACTGGCTACTGCTTCCCTCGCTAGCTTTGGCGCGGCCTGCGTCGACGGGTCCTTGGCCTCTCAGCCTGGTTTTGGTGGCTCTGGCACGACTCCCTGCCAAGTGACTAACGGTTCCTACAGCTGGAACCTTAGCAACTTCTTCCTTCCTTCATCGGGCACCGCCTCCAGCGGCTATGGTAGTGTTCCGAATTACAACGATATCTTCGTCAGCTTCGCGACGGCTGGGGCTAACGGCTTCTCTCTTACCTACACTATGCCGAGTGCACCGTTCTTCGTGTGGCAGAACCAAGACGTTCAGTGGACAAACGGTGTTTGGGTAAATGCGAACACGCCCGCCAGCAATATCGTGTCGATCTCACTCTCTGCTGTTTTCCCCGGATCGTCCAATCAGCTGCAGAACAACGCGTATGTCGGAATCTCGAAGCAGATCCAGGACCAGGCGGGTGCTACAGTTCACCCCTCCATTTCGATCATTGCGAGCAATGGCACTGGGAGCGCGACCACGGCGTCGACCTCGACGACTGCGCAGTTTTCTGCGGCTCAGCTGAGCGTCAACGACCGAATTAACTTTGACGCGCGGACTGACAGCATCAGCAACGTTCTCCGTTCGGGCTCGATCACCAGCTACACGAACACTTTCTATGCTGCGAACGAAGTCCCCGAACCCATGACCTTCGTCCTGATGGGCGCTGGCTTGGTCGGCATCGCCGCCCTCCGCCGCCGCAAGGCCTAAGCGAAATCCTTACCTGGATAGCGTGGCCCGCCTCAAGGCGGGCCACGTTCGCTTTTGGGGCCTTCGCTCGAAGATCCCCGCGCCAAAAGGAAAACGGGGAGAATCCGCCATGAGGCTGATCTCCCCGTTTTCCTTTCGAGGTTTCGACTGACTGCTTAGGCGCTGAAAGAGCTGCCGCAGCCGCAGGTCGACTTCACGTTCGGATTGTTGAACTTGAAGCCGGAGCCTTCCAGTGACTCCACGTAATCGACTTCCGCGCCGTCGAGGTAGATAAGGCTCGCCTGGTCCACAAAAACCTGCAAATCGCCATACTTCAACGTCTTGTCCATCATCGTCGGGTTGTTCTCGAAAGCCATCGAGTAGCTGAACCCGGAGCAACCACCACCGACCACCGAGATTCGCAAACCCGCCGGCTTGGGTTCCTGCGTCTCGATAATCTCATTCACTTTCGTCACTGCACGTTCCGTCAACTGAATCATGTAGTCTCCTTATCCCTTGATTTTACCCCCAGTTCGCCCTAGCGCGGGGATATGGTTTCCCACTCATTTGATGCAGTTCTGCCCTCTTCGGATTCGCCTGGTTACGGGCTTCCGTCCTCCTGAACAATTTCGAAACGCGCAAAGACATCCGTCCGTCCAATCGGATATGAGCGCGATCACTGATATCCTGGACTTCCCCCTTGCGGGCGCGGAAACGCGAGGCAAAGCCAAAGTGGAATCGAATCGGGAAGAAGAGTTTGCTCTCGTCCGTCGCGTACAGGAAGGCGACGAGATGGCCTTTCGCGACCTCGTCGAGCGTTACCAGTCCAAGGTCTTCTCGATCATCTACGGCATCCTCCGGAACCAGAACGATGCCGAGGACATCGCGCAGCAGGTCTTCGCTAAAGTCTACTTCTCCATCCGGCACTTCGACTTCCGGAGTTCTGTCCTGACCTGGATCTACAAGATCACCGTCAACGAGTGCTACGACTACCTGCGGAAGAAGAAGGTTCGCAAGCTCGTCTACGAAAGCGACTTCTCCGAAGGCGATACGGCGATGATGGAGAACGCCGCCGCTTCCGTCGATCCGTCCATCCCGATCGACGAAAGCCTCGCCCAGCGCGACCTTGCCGTCAAACTGCTGGAAAAAATCTCCGAGGAAGATCGCAACCTCCTGCTCTTGAAAGAGGTTGAGGGCCACTCGGTCGAAGAACTGGCTGACATGACCGGCATGAATGAGAATACAATAAAGGTGAAACTCTTCCGCGCACGTCAGAAGCTGGTGAAGGCCGCGCAGCGCCTCGGCCGATTCACGGGGAAACTCTCGGCCGGAAACTGACACAGCCATCGCGACGAGGCATACAATGCACGAGCCAGTACGAAGCCAACTGGAAGAAATCCTGCAAGGCAGGCTGGAACCCGCCCGCCGCGGGGAACTCGAAGCCCATTTGGCCGAATGTGAGGAATGTGTGACGGAACTGGAAGAGATTCGCCTGTACTCGAGCGTGATTCGCACGCTGCATACCTCCACCGCCCCGGAGCCCCGCCCGGGCTTCTACGCCCGCGTCATGGAGCGCATTGATACGCAGGCCCGTCCGTCGTTCTGGACCCTTTTCCTCGATCCCGTGTTCGGCCAGCGCCTTGTCTATGCCACCGGCGCCATGGTTCTTCTGATGGCCTCTTTCCTGCTCGCCACTTCCGGCGAAACCCCGCAACTGGCCCAGACGCCCGTCGAGATCATCGTACGGCCTGCCGCCGCCTCCGCCCCCGCCTCGCCCGATTTCGGCCAGGACGTCCAGCGCGACCGCGAGCACTTCCTGGTCCAGATGGCGTCCTTCTCGGAGTAGACCGGAGCAGCCTCCCCAATCGCCATGATCGGACGTTCACAAGCCGCGTGGAAAAACCCGCAGATCCTCTTCACGCTGCTGCTTGTTTTCTGTTGTGGCGCCCTCGCCGGAGCGGTGATCTACAAACTCACCTCCCAGCCCGTATCCGCCAAACAGGTCGCCGCCGGCTGGAAGGAATCCACCAAGGGCCAAACCCTCGCCCGCCTCAAGGAAGAACTGCAATTGACCCCGGAGCAGGCGGCTGAAATTGAAACCGCCCTCGACGATTTCTCCCTCTACTACCAGATGCTCCACGCGCAGATGGAAGAGGTGGTGGCCACCAGCAAGTCCCGCATCGATCAGGTCCTCAACGAGGAGCAACGCAAGAAGTTCTCCCGCATGATGAACGATCTCAAGCAGGTTCGCTAGCTACACGCCCCAACTATCGTCGGCCTCGTACCCTAGCCCGGGCACCATCCCCGGGTACAGCTTCTTGACCTTCTCCACCACCGCCGGCGTGAAGTGGTTCCGCCAGTCGCCCGCCACGCCGGAACGCAGATGGTGGCCCTGCGCCTGCTGCCCCTTTTCCCGGCCCGCCGTCAGATTCTGGAAGGAATTGGCCTCCATCACCGCCGCCCAGACCTCGGCCGGGATCCGGATCGCCACCGGCGCATCGGCAGGCGCCTCCCAGCCGTCGACGACGATCCCCGTGCCCGCCAGCAGCCGCGCCAACTCCACCTCCGGCTTCGGCATCACGATTTCGAACCGCGTCTCGACGATCCCCCCATATCCGTACTCCCAGTCCCGGATCCGGTGCATGTGCGTCGCCGAATACTCCAATTCCAACAACAACCCGTCTTCCTTCGAGCGGTTCTGCAGCAGTTCCCGGTGCAACACCAGCCACGGGTTCGCGTCAGGATGCACCGGGTGCGAGGCGAGGTGCGAGAAATAGCCGGAGACGATGATGTCCCGCGGATCCCGAATGACGTGAAATCCCCGGAATCCCCGCGCCGAAAGCGTCCGCACGTGGTCCATCTCCGCGTTCGTCGCGATGAGGAGATCGTAATCCCCTTCCGCCGCGAATGCCCAGGAGGCCGCTATCCGCTCCGGCCATGGCGGAATCCGGTCGAACCCCAGCGGCAGCCGCTTCGGCCAGTGCGTGTGATGCACCCGGAATCCGGCCGCCTCGGCCAGTTGCTTCAAGACCCGCAGCGTCCAATCCGACGCGCACTTGTGGTGGCTAAAGTACGCGGCAATCGGTGTGGGCATCTGTCCCACACTACACCAAGCGCAGGTCCGCCGTCGATAACAGCCCCGCCACGTCCTCCCGCGTCGCGCACTCGGCCAGCAGCGCCACCTGCACCGCCCGCCACTGCTGATCGAACCGCGCCGCGTCCCAGTCCTCTTCGACGCGCGGCAGTAGTAGTCGCGTCATCTCCGACTGGAGCACGATCGCCCGCCCCACCTCCCGCATCCACGGATACCGCTCGTCCGATGTTTTCCAAAACCCAAGCTTCCGCGTGCACCACCGCACGCTCTCCGGTATCCCGGACTTCATCCGCCGCAGCGGATACTTCAAATACCCGTCCCGGATCAACAGCTCCGGCGCCAGCCGCGCCGCAACGCCGATCAGCGTCGCGTCCGCGAACGGTACCCGCGACTCGAGCCCGAACCACATCGACAGCCGGTCCGCCTGCCGCAGCAGATAGTGCATCGTGTCGGTCGCGTACGCCCGCTCCCGGAACTCGCGCCACGACCCGTCGTGACCGGCGTAGAACTGGAAATCCGGCAACTCCGCCACCGCTTCCAGGTCGAGTCCGAACATCCCGTCCCCGGAAAAGCTCCGCAGCCACGCCCTCGGGTTGTAGAAGATCTCATCGAACTTCCGTGTCGTCGCCGCGTCGAACGCCATATTCCGCCGCCGTGCCGTTTCGATCTTCTCGATCGCGGCGTGCCGGCCCCTCGCCCGCAATTCTGCCAGCAGGGCAGGGAACCACCAACTATACCCCGACACGAGTTCGTCCCCCCCGCTGCCGTCGATTACAACGGTGCAGTCGGCCTGCGCGATCTCCCGCATCAACAGGAATTGGTTAATGGGTCCAACCACGTGGTTCGGCACCTCGTAGGCGACGGCCATCTCTAGCACTTCCCGCGCCCCGATCTCCTTCTGGTGGTTGCAGACGCGGTGTGCCACCCCTGCGCGCGACGCAACCTCCCGTGCTAACTCAATTTCGGAGGCCGAATCCGCCGCCGTATTGATCGTGAACGCGCTCACCGGCTCACCCGCCGCCTTCCGTCCGATCAGAGAAACGATCGTCGACGAATCTAGCCCCCCGCTCAAGCACACCGACACGCGCCGGCTCGACCGCAGATGCACCGCCACGCTCTCATCCACCGCCTCCAGCAGTCGTGCGCACGCGCTGTCGTCGGTCAGGTCGCCCACGATCGGCGGTAACCGGAACCAGCGCTCGCGCCGGGTGCCCCCCTGGCCGTCCAGCCGCACCAGATAGCCACCCGGAATCTCCTCGATCCCTTCGTAAAACGTGCTGAACTCCCCGAAACGATGCGCCGCGCCCGCCATCGCCGCCAGCGCAGCGCCCTCCCGGATCCGCCGTCGCACCGCCCCGGCCGCGTGCAGCGCCCGGATCTCCGAACTGAAATAGTCCCCCCGCTCCGTCCGCGCCCAGTACAGCGGCTTGATACCCAGCCCGTCCCGCACTGCCCACAACTCCTCGCTTCCGGCGTCGTAGAGCAGGAACGCGAACATCCCTCGCAGCCGCGGCAGGCAGCCTTCCCCGTGCCGCATCCACATCGCCAACAGCACTTCCGTGTCTCCGCGCGTCTCAAACCGTTCGCCCTCTGCCTCCAACTCGCGGCGCAATTCAGGAAAATTGTAGATCTCGCCGTTAAGTACGATCGTCAACGCCCCGCGTGACATCGGCTGCGCTGCCGCTCGCCGTGTATCCTGGACTGCCAGCCAATTGTGCCCCAGCACGCACTCGGCATTTCCCTCCGGCACCGCGAGTAGCGCTGGCGACGCCGCGACTTCCCGCGCCGCGCGCCTCCCGTCCCACGCCCAGATCCCGGCCCCGTCCGGTCCGCGGTGCCGCTGCGCGCGCAGCATCGCCGCCACGTCCCGCACGCCTCCCGCCGCGCCGCTGCGCCGGACGAAACCGGCAATTCCGCACATGGTTACAGGATACTTCCGTTCCCGCTCCTTGGTTCACTTTCATGCGGCGGCTTATGATGGAGGTACTCCATGAAATCGTACGCGGCCCTTGCCATCTTCAACGGCCTCGGCGCGGGAAATATCGGCGATGAGATGATGTTCCATGGGTTTGCCCGCGAACTCCCCGCCAGCATCCCCGTCCGTGTCTACTTGCACGAAAACTCCGCCCGCCAGCGCCAGCCCTACCCGCCGCGATTCTCCCTCTCCCCCATATCCCTGCCGCCCGTCGCGTTCGAACTCGACGACGCCCCGCCCCTGCCCGGCCTCCTCGTCGGAACCACTCTCATCACTGACGCCGAAGGCCCTGGCTGGCCACTGGCCTTCCTTGCCCCGCGCCTCGCCCATTTTGCCGGCTGCGGTCTACCGGTCGACGCCACCGGCGTCGGCGCCGATTTCCTCGTTACCGCCGAAGGCCGCCAACTCTTCCGCGACCACTTCCGCTCCGTCCGCTCCTGGACCGTCCGCAACTCCGTCTCCCGCGACGCCCTTCTCGACGCCGGCGTCGCCCCCTCCGCCATCGCCGTCGGCGCCGACTGGGCCTGGCGCTACCAGCCACCCGTCGACTACGCCCCCTGGGCCCACACCTACCTCTCCGGCCTCGGCCTCCGCCCCGGCGATCGTCTCCTCATCGTCAATCTCTTCTGGCAGAACCAGGCCGAAGGCCTCCCCATCTGGGCAGACATCGCCGCCGTCCTCGACCGCCTCCACTTCTTCGCCGGCTTCCAGATCGCATTCTTCGCCAACGAATGCCGCCACCCCGGTTTCGACCGAACCGCCTCCGAGCGCGTCAGCGCCCTCATGCGCGCCCCCGCCACGCTCATCCCCAATCTCTACTTCTCGCCCGGCGAGGCCATCGCCATCCTCCGGCACGCCACCGTCGCGCTCGGCCAGCGCTACCATTTCGCCGTCGAGTCTGTCTGCGCCGAAACGGTCCCCGTCATGCTCGGCCGTTCCCCGAAGATCGCCGATCTCGCCGCCGAACTGGGGCTGCGAACTGTCGGCTCCCTTGAGCGGCTAGATCGCGATGAACTCGAATTCGCCATTGTCTCCGCAGCGCTCGATCGAAACGCTCAGGTTGTCCGATTACAATCCCGCCGCCGGGAACTCGCGTTGCGGGCCCTTCGCAACCTCGATTTCCTCCGCGAGTA
>CAYMTH010000077.1:11741-12388 GCA_964393235.1 uncultured Solibacteraceae bacterium
CGCTCCGCCACCGCCGCCCGCCTCCAGGCTGCCCGCCGCGAACTCGCCGACCGCGCCCTCCATAACCTCGACTTCGTGCACCGGTACTACCAATAAATGGTCCCCCGGCCGGAACCGGGGGGCCTTCGACTGCTCGGTCTGCTTCTAGAAGAACAGCTTCAACCCGAACTGCATCCGCCGCATCGGGCTCCGGATGCTCCGGATTTCGCCGTCGCGGCTCCCGTTCGACGTCAGCTGGTTCGCGTTCGAAAAGCTGATGCCGGCCGGATCGCCGAACCACGGCGTGTTCGGCGCGTTGAACGCCTCCCAACGGAACTGCATGCGGACCCGCTCGGTGATCTGGAAGTTCTTGTACATTGAGAAGTCCATCCGCTGTTCGCCCGGGCCCCGCAGCGTGTTGTACCCCGTGCTGCCCAGTCGGCAGAGTTCCGGCCGCGTGGCGATCTGGCACGTCACGCGTTGGAACGCCTGCGTGTTGAACCACAGCTTCCGTGTCGGCTCGCTCAGCTCCGGATTGCCGATCGTGTCCGGACGGACCGAGCCGTTCGGCAGCGAAAGGTCGCCCGCGCCCTGCCCGATCGTGAACGGGAAGCCGGACGCCAGGCTGACGATGCCGTTCACCTGCCAGCCGCCCACCACGTGCTTCA
>CAYMTH010000078.1:0-3628 GCA_964393235.1 uncultured Solibacteraceae bacterium
GAAGTGGTGGGCGGCGGGGGCGGGGGCGGTGGGAGTGGGGGGGGGGGGGGGGTCGTTGCCGGCGGGGAGGGCGGGCGTGAGGGCGTCGAGGGGGGGGTGGAGCTCGGCGGCGAGGGCGCGGTTGAGCTGGAGGAGGCGGGGCGCCGGGACGCGGGCGGGCTCGGCGGGGACGCAGAAGCCGGCGAGGTCGCGGGCGTAGGAATTGTCGAAGGGAAACATCCGTCCTTGTTTGAGTGCGGCGAGGGGCGGGAGGGTGCTACTTTTTGCCGAACCTACTTTTTGCCAAACCTATTTTTTGCCGAACCAGGAATAGGCGGCGACGCCAAAGCCGATGACGACGACGATGGCGCGGATGATATCGGGGCGGGTGCGACGGGCGATGCGGGCGCCGGCGTAGCCGCCGAGGGTGCCGGCGAGGCCCATGAGGAGGGCGTACTTCCAAACGATGGCGCCGGAGAGGAGGAAGATGAGGATGGTGATGCCGTTCATGGCGGCGGCGAGGATGCTCTTCACGGCGTTCATCTGGTGGATGTCGGGGATGCCGACGAAGGCGAGCGAGGAGAGCATGAGAATGCCGATGCCGGCGCCGAAGTAGCCGCCGTAGACGCCGACGAGGAACTGGAAAAAGACGATGGCGGCGAGGGTTTTCGGGGTGGGCTCTTCATGCGGGTGGGCGCCGAAGTAGCGGGCGAGGGGGCGCTGGAGGAGCAGGAGCGTGGAAGCGCCGACGAGGAGCCAGGGGACGGCGGAGGCGAACACCTTTTCCGGGAGACGGGTGACGAGGAGGGAGCCGACGAGGCCGCCGGCGAGCGAGGGAGGGAGGAGGCGGATGAGGTGGCGGCGGCAGAGGGCGAGTTCACGGCGGTAGCCGAGGCCGGAGGCGAGCGAGCCGGGGAAGAGGGAGAAGGTGGAGGTGGCGTTGGCCTGGACGGGGCTGAGGACGGCGAGGAGGCTGGGGAAGGTGAGAAGCGTGCCTCCGCCGGCGACGGCGTTGACGGCGCCGGCGGAGAACGCGGCGGCGAAGAGGAAGAGCCAGTGCCAGGCGAGACTATCCATAAAAACTTTTGGGGGAAACTTGCAGGGTAACAGAGCGGGACAAAAATTCTCAAAAGATGAGCGAAACGGGTCGAAATGGGTAACGAGGTAGTAAGCATGGCGATCCGAACCCATTCTTTTTCCGAGGTGACCGATCCCGGGATGTACTCAATAGAAGAAGCCGAGCAGATTGCGCGGCAATTGATGGAGGAGGGCCAGCGAGTACCGGAGCGGTGCGCACTGGCCCTGCAGGCCGAGCCGCCGCCCGACGACGGGCGTGCGCAACGGATGTTGGACCTGATGGCGCGGATCACGCCGCCGGCGCGACTGCTGCCATTGCTGGACCGGATTCTGCCGTCGTCGAACGCGCGCATCCGGTCGAAGGCGTGGAAGTTGTATGCGGCCGCGAGCGGGGATTTGAAATGGGTGCGCCAGCAGTTGGACGACCCGGATCCGCGCGTTGCGGCGAACGTGGTGGAGGCGTTGTGGCGGACGCGGCCGTGTCCGGAGTTGCACGCGATCTACCATCTGGCGGCGAATCAGGAACGGAACCGCGTGGCCGGCAACGGGCTGGTGGGATTGTTCCTGTGCAACGACCCGGAGGCGCAGGACATGACGATGCGTATGGCGTATCACCCGGACCCGGATTTCCGCGCGACGGCGGCGTGGGTGATCGGGCGGGTGCAGTGGCGGGAAGGGCGGCAACTGCTGCTGCGGCTGCGCGACGACTCCGATGACAAGGTGCGGCTGAACGCGGAGCGGGCCGTGCAGAAGCTGTCGCGGCGGTATCCCGGCGCGGCCTGACAAGCTACGGCCACTGGAGATGGCGGTGCAGGAAGGCGAAGGCGCCGTGGCCCCAGATCTGGTGGATGCCGTTGAAGTACTCGATTTCGGTGCGATCGGCGAGCTGCCAGTTGGCGAAGAGGCGGCGCACCTTGGCGTACTCGTAGGAGACCCACTCATCGATGCCGACGCCGTCGGCGTGGCCTCGCTCGACAAAGAACGGGCGGGGCGCGATGAGCGTGGTCATTTCGGCGTGGCCGAAGGTGTTGGTCTGGTTGAACTCGTAGATCTCGTACTCGCGGGTGAACTGGTAGGAGAAGGGCTGTTCGTCGGTGGTGATCTTCCATGACCATTCGTTGAAGTTGCCGGAGCAGACGACGGCCTTGATGCGGGGTTCGACGGCTGGGATGCGGACAGCGGTGGCGCCGCCGTAGGAGAGGCCGTAGAAGCCGATGCGGTCCTTGTCGACGAAGGGCAGAGTTTCGAGCCAGTCGATGGAGCGGGCGTATTGAGCGGCGATGAAGGCGAACAGGCCGATCTGCAGCGGGTCGCCTTTACGGCAGAGCTGGCGGAACTTCGGACCATGAATGTAGGGATTTTGCGGGGCGAAGACGACGAAGCCGCGTTCGGCGAGGCGGGCGGCGAAGCGCTGGTAGGTGCGCATTTCGCCGGGGATGGTGGGTTGGATGATCTCCTGCGGGCGGCCTTCGAGACCGTGCTGGGCGATGACGAGCGGGCGGCGCTCGCCGGGTTTGAGACCTTTGGGGATGAGCAGGATGCCGTAGGAGAAGACTTCGTCGAAGACGGGGAGATAGACCTCGTAGCCTTCGAAGATGTGGGTGTCGTAGATGAGACGGGTTTCCGGCTGCGGGGCGCCGGCGGGGCGCGGGAGGCGGCCGATGATTTCGGCGCGGAACTGGTCGTCATAGAAGGCGCGGGTCTGAGCCCAGGACTGCGGCGTGGCGAGATTGGCATTGGCCCAGTAGGCCTTGCGGGCGCGTTCGGCGTTGCGGACGGTTTGCTGGGTGAAGTCGGTGAGCTGGCGGAACTGGCGTTCCATGCGGTCGATTTTGGGGAGGTCAGGGGCGGTGCCGGCGGGGATGGGATCGCGGTTGAGGAGGGCTTTGAGCGTGGCTTCGCCGGGGGATTCGATGAGGGTGATGGGCGTGGCGGCGCGGCGGATTTCGGCGCGGATTTCGTCGAGAGAAGGCGTGTCGATGGCGCCGGGGGCGGCTCCGGCGCGGCCGGGGCGTTCGGGCGGCGGACCGGCGATGGCGGGGTGGCGCTGGGCCTCGACGATGAGGCGGCGGGGGGCGATGAGGCGGGCGATTTCGGCGTCGCCGTAGTTGGGGAGCAGGCCCCAGACGTTGCGGTAGATGGGTTCGTTGTGGAGATTGCGGCGGTTGCGGAAGTAGCCGGAGACGACGGCGGTGTGGATGCGTTCGTCGGCCGCGGCGGCGTAGAAGGCGACGAGGCCGCCTTCGCCGTAGCCGGTGACGGAGATGGGGAGGGCCTTGTTGCGCTGCTGGAACCAGTCGACGGCGGCGAGCACCTTCTGCACTTCGTAGCCGATGATGTGGCGGCCGGCCTGGAAGGCCATGCGGTAGATGTACTCGCGGTGGGGCTGGTTGGTGAGACGGTTGATGGCGGGGTTGCCGGAGTAGTCGTCGCGGCGGTCGATGAGGGTGGGGATAAGGAGGAGGCAGCCGTTTTCGGCCAGGCGGGCGGCGTAGAGCTGGGCGACCTGCTCGGGGGACTGGTCGGCGTCGGGGAGGGCGATGGCGTGGCAGGTGGGTTTGGATTTGGGCTC
>CAYMTH010000078.1:3638-11412 GCA_964393235.1 uncultured Solibacteraceae bacterium
CGCGAATCCGCCCGCCTCCAGCGTGGCCTGACGGCGGCGGGCATCTTCCCGCCGGTCCTGTGAATAATCGGAAGCGCGCGTGTGCGCGCGCGTGTGTGTGTGTGCACAACAGACAGCGATGTTGACGAGGCGGTGGACGGGAGGCCTGAGGTGTGGGGAGCCGGGGGATGGGTGGGCGTCGGGGGGAGCGACGGTGTAGCAGGTGGGGGGGGAAGCGGGTTCGAGAAGGAGGCCGTCGGCGTCGACGTGATCGAAGACCTGCCAGCGGACGGCGTGGACGGTGTAGCGGGGGGACTGGGCGAGTTGGCGGAGGCGGAGGAGATCGGGGGCGACGCGGGCGTCGGCGAGGCCGATGATGTGGCGGAAGCGGAGGCGATCGGGCGGGGCGGTGGGCTGGTCGGAGGCGATGCGGCGGGCGAGGTATTTGTCGATGCCCTCGACCATCTGGAGGGCGAGATCGCCCTGGCGGGTGAGGGGCTGCGTGCCGGGGAGTGCGGCGGCTAGGAGGAGGGTGGCCAGGATCATCGAGTACTCATGATAACGGTACCGGGGAAGTAGTGGCGGAGGATCTGCGAGGCGGATTGGCCCTGGCTGGCGAGGCCGGCGGCGCCGCGCTGGCAGTAGCCGAGGCCGTGGCCGTGGCCGCGTCCGCGGGCGACGCCGCCGGGGAGGAGTTCGTAGTTGTTCGACGGGAGGGCGTCCCAGCCGGAGCGGCGGCCGACGGCGAGGCGGGCCTGTTCCTGGCGGGGGCGGGCGGCGATTTCGCGGGCGTCTTCAGGGGAGAGCTGGCGGGTCCAGGCGGGTTCGGCACGCCGGCAGACGGGGCATTCGATGGCGAAGTAGGGGTATTGGCCGGGGTCGTCGCGCCAGCCGATGGCGGCGGCGGTTTGGGTGCGTCCGCCGCAACTGGCGGAGTAGGCGGGGGCGAAGGGGCGGCCGTTCCAGGCGAGGACGAGGCCGCGGGTGCGGGCGGCGGCGCGGCGCGCGGGGGCGGTGGGTTCCTTGAAATGCTGGCAGTGGGTGGTGTCGCAGAAGTCGAAGGCGCCGTGGCGGCGGCGGGAGGCGCGGAGCCAGGAGCGGGCGACGATGGCCTGGGCTTCGAGAGCGGCAGCGGGGGCGTTGGGCGGGCTTTCGGCGGCGGCGATGGCGGCGACGAGATCCTCCTCCGGGATGTGGAGGAAGAGCCGGAGTTCGCCGTTTTCGGCCGTAATTTCGAGGTTTCCGGCGTAGACGCGGGTGAGAGCGGGGGTGGCGACGCGGACGGGGCCGCGGATGGTGACGGGGGCCTGGCGCGGGGTGTAGACGACGTCGTTGACGGTCACCGACTGGAGGCGGAGGAGGCCGAGGATGGCGACCTTGACGAGAAGCATTCAGCGCGACTCCCGCGCGAGCCGGGCGGCGGTCTGCGCGCCGGTGACGCCGCGCTGGCGAAAGAGGATGAGTTCGGTGGGCGTGTCGGCGGGGCGGGCGGCGACGACCCAGCCGTCGCCGGCGTGGCGGGCCGATGGACCGGTGCCGGTTTTGGCGAGCCAGCCGTCGCCGAGGGGACGGGCAGTTCCCTGCCCCGCGGCCTGGCGGAGGCCGGCGAGGACGAGCGGATGGTGGGCGCGGCGGGCGAGGAGTTCGGCGTAGGCGAGGGCGAGTTGGCGCGGGGTGGCGGGCCAGTTGGGCCAGTCGTCGCCGGCGGGCTGCGGGAGCCCGAGGAGGTTGAGCGGCTGGGGCAGCGAGGGGTAGAGCTGGTGGAAGTACTGGTTGCAGGATTGGGCGAGGGCGGCGGGGAGATCGAGCCAGCCGTGGCGGCGGCCGAGCCAGCAGCGGCGGCCGTCGCAATGGAGGCGGGGGTTGCCCGGGTGGTTGAGGGCGAGGAACGGCTTCCAGAGGCTGCCGGGGCGAGCGGACGAATCGATGGAACCGTCCCATTCGGCGCGTACGATTTCGCGGCCGGGCAGGGCGACGACGATGCGGTCCGGCGGCGGGAGCGGCGCGGGCGCGGCGGCGGCGAGCAGGGCGCGGCGGGAGAGTTTCACTGCATTCGCCAGGTGATCGTTTGCGAGAGGCGGTCACCGGAATCGGCGGTGGCGACGGATTGTTCGGCGACGCCGCGCAGGGTGTTGGAGAGGCTGCCGGCGACGTCGCCGAGGAATTCGGGTTCGCGCTGCTGGCCCTGCGGGGGCGGCGTGTAGGTGGGCTGGCCGATGCGGGCCATCCAGCGGGTGAAGCGGGCGCGCTCCGGGGTGTGGCGGAAGACGGCGACCGAACGGACGCCGGCGGCGGGGGCGGGGTTGGCCGCGCCAGCGCGCATGGCGGCGAGAACGGCGGGCGTGGAGGCGATCAGGAGCCGGTTACCGTCGGCGGCGAACTGGAAAGTCAGCGGACCGAGGCGGGCGAGTTCGGCCTGGACTTCGGCGGCGTTCCAGTTCCCGTTCCGAGTAAGTACGAGGCCGGAATCGGTGTGGATCCAGATGTTATCGGCGCTATCCCGGGTGGATTGAAAGTGGGCGAGGCCGGTAAGTTGCGCGCGGGCGAGGAAGTTAGTCAGCGCCTGGGCGTCAGGGCGGGTATCGCCGGGGACGAAGGGAGCTTCGTCGATGCGGTTTTCGAAGTCGGACTCGTCGCCGGCTTCGCCGATGCCAGGGAGGGTGGGGGCCGATTCCGAAGCCGGTCCGGCGCCCGGGTTGGGATCGAAGAACTTCTGCAACAGCAGGGCCGCGGCAAACTGGGGCTCGGGCTGGAGCCAGGCGCGATAGAGGCCGGCCGAGGCGGGGACGGCGCGGAGGAGGCCGGTCCATTCGGCGGCGTTGACGGGCGCAGGGGCGACGGTCTGGCGGCGGATCATGACGCGGCGAGATCGGACACCGAGGCTAAGTAGGGTTGTAACTCGGCGCGGTTGCGGTGGATCCAGTAACTGCGGAAGTGGGGCGACTTATAGAGCGCATCGAGGTTGGCGGCCATGCGGAGTTCGCCGGCGGGGCCGGCGGCCTGGGCGGCGCGGGCGTACCAGTCTTCGGCGGCGAGGCCGTTGTTGGAGTTGGCGGCCATGCGCTGGAGCGTCTGGGCGACCAGGGATTCGGTGGTGCCCACGAGGAGCCATTCGCCGCGGATGGCGAAGGCGACGACGCGGCGGGAGCCGGGCGCGGTGGCGACGTAATAGGGCGTGCCGGCGGCGTTGCGGGGCGACAGGCCGGCGCGTTGGCGGCCGAGCAGGGAGACGGCGAAGCGGGCCTCCGTCACGCGGGTGGCGAAGAGGAATTCGAGTTCGCCGGGATCGTAGAGGGCGAGGGCGGCGCGGTCGCCGGCGAGCTGCTCGACGAGAGTCATGTCGATGGGCGCTTTGCCGGCGTCGGCGAACTCCTGCTGCGCCTCCTGCAGCCGCTGGGCGAGGCGGGAGACCGCGAACTGGCGATAGGCGTCGGAGGCGAGCCAGTCGCGCTTGGCCGGGGAGGCGTTCCACTGGCGCAGCAGCGAGCCGAAGTCGCGGGCGTCGAGCGCGAGCATGGCGCCGGGAGGGAAGGCGGGCAGCGGCGAGGCCGGGGGCGTGGATTGCTGGGCGACCAGCCACGCGGCGGCGCCGAGGACGGGAACGAGCCAGAGCAGGCGGCGGTTCATCGGGCACCTCCTTGGGCGGCCGCGAGGCGGGGTTTGACGAGGTTGCGCTGTTCGAGTTCCTCGCCGACGACGGGGCGGCGCTCTTCGTTGCGCTGGTCGCGTTCGGCCTGGGCGCGGACGGTGGCGGCGGCCGCCTGCCAGCGGCGCGTCTGCTCAGGCGGGGCGAACTGGAAGAGCATGTCGAAGATGTTGAGGGCGCGCTGGAGCTGTCCGGTGCGGACGTAGGCGTCGGCGAGGCGGGCGCGGTCGTCGGGCTCGCTGGCGATGTGTTCGCGATCCTCGATGGAAGAGGCGGCTTCGCGCGGGCGGCCGGCCTGGAGGAGCGTGCGGAAGAGGATCAGGACGGTTTCGTCGTCGGAGGGGTGGATGGCGACGGCCCCGCGCAGGAGGCGGATCCTGGTGGCGTTGTCCTTCGCGGCGGTGACGGCGGCGCGGCGCGCTGCGGCCCAGAGGGGCTGCTCGGCGGCGGGCGGGTTGGCGAAGTTGTTGGCGGCGAGGAAGTCGAGTTCGGCGGCGCCGGACTGGATGGGCTTCGGCCGGTTGGCGGCGATCCAGCGGGCGGCTCGGAGACGGTCGGCGTAGGCCGCGGCGGAGTCGGCGGCGAGGGCGGCGAGCGCGGCTTCGTCGTCGCGGGCCTCGGCGAGCGAAGCGCGGGCGGCGCGATTCCAGGGCTCGGCGGCGACGAGCGGTTCGAGGTAGCGGACGGCTTCGGCCTTGCGTTGGGCGCGGAGGAAGAGTTCTCCGGCAGTCTGGTGACGGGCGAAGGGAACGGCCGACTGCATCACGTAGACGTCGAGGAGCGGGAGCGCCTTTTCCGGGGCGCCGGCCTCGATTTGGAGCGCGGCGAGACCGGGGATGGCGGCTTCGACGTCGCCGCCGCGGAGGTCCTGCTCATGGGCGGCGAAGAGAACCGTGCGGGCCTCGGCGGCGAGGCCGGCTTGGCGAAGGTTGGCGGCAAGGGCGCGGAGCGATTCCGAGTCGCGGCCGAGTTCGGCGACGACGGTTTCGACGCGCTTATCGGCGGCGGCGAGAAGCAGGCGGAGCTCGGCGACGTCCTGGCGGTCGCGCGCGTCGGGATTGGCGGTGAGGGCCTCGACGATGGGACGCGCGAGGGCGGGTTTGTTGTGTTTCAACAGGTACGAGGCGTAGCGGAGGCGGGCCTCGTTGACGTTGTCCTGCGCGCCGCCGCGGGCTTCGCCCGTGGCGCGGTTGAAGTGATCGACGGCGAAATCGAGCTGCAGTTTGAGCAACGATTCGCGGCCGGCTTCGGGGAGCCAGTTTTCGCTGTTGATCTGGGCGAGGAAGCCGGCGGGGTCGGCGGCGGAGCGCGAGAGTTGGGCGATCCACTGGACGCCCGAGGCGGGGTCACCGGACAGGGCGAGGGCGGCCTCGATCAGTTCGCGCACGCGGTAGGCGCCGTTTTGTTTGATGTAGGCGCGGAGGAGCGTGTCGACGGGGTCGCGGAGTTCGGCGCGGAACCCGGCGGCTCCGGCCTCGCGCAGGGCGCGGGCGGTTTCGGGCCAGAACCACTGCTGGATGCGGCGGTTGTCCTGCCACCAGCGCAGCTCGTCGACGGCCTGGCGCCAGAGGGCGACGGCGGCGGTCCTGTCCCCCTTGGCCAGCGCGATGGCGGCGAGGCGGGAGTAGGCGGCGGGCAGGTGCTCATCGAGGGTCAACGCGGTGCGGTAGGCCTGCTCGGCGGCGGCGCCGGCGGACTCTTCGGCGAGGTCGAAATAGGCCTCGGCGGAGTTGGCGCGGCGCTCGACCATGGCGGCCTGGTAGTGCGGGGCGTTCGTGTCCTGCGCGAGTTGCAGCCAGGCGCCGTAGCGGCCGGCGTAGTAGAACCAGACGTCGCCGGCGAGCGTGGCGTCGCGGTTACCGGCAAGAGCGAGCTTGTCGCCGATGCGCTCGGGGCCGAGCGAATCGAGGAAGGCCTTGCGGACGGCGGGCGAGTTTTCGCCGAAATAGAGACCGGTGACGGCGCGGTGGACGTTCTGCCACAGCGGCGAGCGGCGGTTGGCGATGGCCTGCGTGGCGACGGGGGCCTTGCCGGTGCGGAGCGCGTAGTTGGCGAGCGCGTCCATGAAGTTGGCGTCCTGCGCCTGGCGGGCGGAGAGCGTGGCCGGGGCGCGGCGGGCGATCAGTTCGAAGTAGCGTTCGGACTCGTCTTCGGCGATGGCGCCGGCGGCCTGCAGAGCGGCGAGCGTGCGGAGTTCGCCGGCGTCGTCGCCAGCGGCGAAGAAGGCGCGGCGGGCGCGATGGAGCAGGCCTGCCTTTTCATCGTTGTTCGGAGCGACGCGGTGGTAGGCCTCGATCTGGCGGCCGAGCTCGCCGAACTGCTGGCGGCGAGTTTGCAGTTGCGTGAGCGCGTCGAGATACTCGCGGGCATTCTCGGCGGCGGGGGCGGCCATGAGGGCCTGCGCGTAGATGCGGGCGGCGGTGTCGGCGAGGCCGGCCGAGAGCGCGGCGCCGGCGAGGGCCTGGGCCGGAACGGCGGCGCGCTGGGCCTCGAGGAAGACGCCGAAGCGGGTCTTTTCTTCGGGCGTGAAGTACTGGCCGGCGGCGTTGGCGGCGGCGTTCAACCACGCCTGGCGGAAGCTGGTGAGGCGATCCGCGCTCATGCCGGCGGTGCGGGCGTTGAGTGCGGCGGGCAGCCCGTCGAACTGGCGCAGGCGCGTGGCGGCGTGGGCGTACAGCGACGCCAGTTGATTCAGGTCGGAGTTCGCGTTGGCGACACCGAGGCCCTGCTGCAGTTCGGCGCGGGCCTGCTCGACGGCGTTCCACTCGAGCAGGCGGCGGGCCACTGCGACGTGGTTCTCCGCGGCGGCGGGACGATTGGCGACGAGGGCCTCGCGGAGGGTCTTCGCGGCGTCGTCGAGCTTGCCCTGGCGGGCCTGGACGCGGGCGGCATCCTCAAGCCAGACCGGGTTGCGGAAGCTGATCTCGTGGAGTTTGCGATAGGAAACGATGGCCTTGTCGAACTGGGAAAGACGCTCTTCGAGGCGGGCGCGGCTGGTGAGCAGATCGACGCGCTCGGGGCGGAGGGCGACGGCACGGCCCCAGGCGGCGAGAGCGGCATTGAAGTCGCCGAACTCGGTCTCCAGGCCGGCGCGGACCTGCGGCCAGCGGGCGTCGCGCGGCGAGTCGGATTCGGCCTTGGCGAAGAAGTTCGTGATGCGTTCGCGCTGGCCGGCGCCGGCGGCGAAGCGGGCCGCTTCGCGCTGGAGGGCTTCGTCTTCGGGGAACTGCTTGAGGAGTTCGATGTACTGGTCGGCGGCGCCGGCGGCGTCGTTGAGACGGACGAGCGCGGGGATCCAGGCGCGGCGGAGCGTGGCGGCGCGGGCGGCCTTGACGGGCGCGGCGAGCGCGGACTTCTGGAGTGCGGCGAGCGTGTCGCGGTAGAGCGCGGCAAGCGCTCGATCGTCCTTGGCGCGGGCGTAGGCGTCGGCCTTCAAGGCGAGCAGGGTTTCGTCGAGCGGGTCGGCCTGCAGGAGGCGATCGGCCTCGCGATGGGCGCGGGCATAGTCGCCGGATTCATTGAGTTTCTGGATCGCCTCGAGGCGGAACTGGCGCTGTAGCGCGGGGTAGGCGGCGCCGGCCGAGGTGAGGAGCACGTCGGCGGCGCGGGCCTTCTGCCCGGCGCGCCAGAAGTAGTTCACGGCGGTGCGGATGGCGCCGACCGAACGCGGGTTTTCGCGGAGCAGCGTTTCGGCGGCCTGCGCGGCGGCGGGCGCGGCGTTGGCGGCCTCTTCGAAGCGCAGGCGTTCGGCGAGCGCGGCCATCTTCGCGGCGGGATGATCGGCCAGGGCGTACTGCCGGTCCATCGCGCGGCGTTCGACGTCGACGAGGCCAGAACGCTGCGCGTGCTGGCGAATTTCGATGAGCAGCTCGGGGGAAGCGCCGGCAGTGGCCTGGGCGAGGAGCGCTTCGAGGTCGGCGCGGCGGGACTGATTTTCAAGCAGCGCCACGCGGAGGGCAAGGGTCTGCGCGGGGTTGCCCGCGGCGCTCAGCGCGGAATCGACGGGGCCACGCCAGGCCGGGCGGGTGGCCACCTTGAGCAGCCGCTGGCGGGCGTTGGAATTGCCACCGTCGGCGATGGCGCCGTTGACGTACTCGCGGGCCGCGGCGGCGAAATCGGCGCGGTTTTCGTGGATCGCGCCGGCCTCGA
>CAYMTH010000078.1:11422-12279 GCA_964393235.1 uncultured Solibacteraceae bacterium
AAGGCGAATAGGCGCGGGTTACCGAGACGGCGGCGGCCGTCGTTGATGCGGGCCAGCGCATCGTCGTAGCGGTAGTAGTCCCAGTGCAGCGTGGCGGCTTCCAAGTAGTGGTCGGCGCGGCCGGGAGCGACGGCAACGATGCGGTTCCAATAGGCGCCCGCGCGGTCGAAGCGTTCGAGATCGGCCTGCATTTCGCCCAGGCGGGTGAGGATGGCGAGGTCGGCCGGATGGGCCTTGGCGAGGGTCTCTTCGAGCGCGACGGCGGTGTCGAGCTGCTTCGGATTCCAGGCGGCGAGCGAGCGGTGAACGGCGGCGGCGCGCGTGACCAGGGCGGTGTCGGCCGGGAAGTCGGCGGCGAGCGTTTTCAGCAGCGGCGCGGCGGTTTCGAAATGCCCCTTCCACGCTTCGGCCTCGGCCACCCAGAGCGCGGCGGCCGGGTTGGCGGCGGTCTGGCCCTGCAGCGCGGCGAGTTCGGTATCGAGCTTTCTGGTGCGGGAGAGGTACTCGAAAAAACGCGCGCGCAGGCCTTCGTCGTAGACCCAGTTGGCGCGCAGGAGGCGCTCCCACTCCACCGGGTCCGCGGTGGCGCGGTTCGTGTAGGCGGCGAGCAGGTTTTTCACAAACGGCAGGTGGTGCGGGAAGCGGCGGTAGGCGTAGAGATTCACCTGCCGGTAGAGCACCGGATCGAGCGAGCCCTGCTGCGCGGAAGCGTTCAGATACGCGGCCAGCTCGGTGCCGCTGAAGACGCCGGCGACCTCGCGCGTGAACTGGTCATACTGCGCCGTCATCTTCTGGCGGAGGAAGAAGCGGGCGAGTTTGTGGGACCACGATTTGTCCGGAAACTGCTGGATGGCGCG
>CAYMTH010000079.1:0-5818 GCA_964393235.1 uncultured Solibacteraceae bacterium
GTCCTCCTCCATTCCTCCATCCCCACCGAACCGAACAGAACCCTCCCCCTCCCCTTTCCCCTCTGCCGCGACGTCCGCCAGTCCGCCCGCCCCTTCGAACAGGTCGAAGCTTACAACAACTTCCCCGCCACTATCTCCGAAGCCGCCAACCCGCCCGAACGCTACCGTGGCGCCCGCATCACCGCCGGTCTCTTCCAAATGCTCTCCGTCCAGCCCGTCCTCGGCCGCGCCCTCTCCCCCGCCGACGAACGCCCGGGCGCCGAATCCGTTGCCATGATCTCCTACGGCGTCTGGAAGGACCGCTACGGCCGCGACCCCAACGTCATCGGGCGCCAGATCCGCGTCAATGACGCCCCGGCCGTCATCGCCGCCGTCCTCCCCGAAAACTTCAAGTTCCCGCAGGACGAAGACCTCTGGCTCAACTACGTCCCCACCCCCGAACTCGAAAAACGCGCCAACCGTTCCCTCCTCGCCGTCGCCCGCCTCAAACCCGGCGTCACCCGCGACGCCGCCCGCGCCGAACTCGCCGTCCTTTCCGACACCCTCCGCCGCCAGTTCCCTGAATCCCACACGGATCACACCCTCACCGTCAGCACCTTCCACGAAGTCATGAACGGCGGCCCCATCCGCCGCATCTTCCTCCTCATGCTCGGCGCCGTCGCCTTCGTCCTCCTAATCGCCTGCGCCAACGTCGCCAACATGCTCCTGTCCCGCGCCCTCTCCCGCCGCCGCGAAATCGCCATCCGCGTCGCCATGGGCGCCGGCCGCGCCCGCATCGTCCGCCAGCTCCTCGTCGAAAGCATCCTCCTCGCCCTCCTCGGCGGCCTCCTCGGCCTCGCCCTCTCCTCCTTCGCCGTCGACGCCTTCTCCCTCGCCGTCGCCGATGTCGGCAAGCCCTACTGGATCCAGTTCCACTTCGATCTCAGCGTCTTCGCCTACTTCGCCCTCCTCGCCCTCGCTTCCGGCACCCTCTTCGGCCTCGCCCCCGCCCTCCAGGCCACCCGCGTCGACCTCAACGAAGCCCTCAAGGACGGCTCCAAAGGCTCCCACTCCCGCCGCGCCGGCCTCTTCTCCGCCGCCCTCGTCGTCTTCCAGTTCACCCTCGCCGTCATCCTCCTCTCCGCCGCCGGCCTCATGATCCGCTCCTTCCTCTCCGCCCAGCAGGAGTTCGCCTTCGTCCAGGGCGAACAGGTCCTCCACGCCCGCATCGGCCTCCCCTCCGCCCGCTACGCCACCCCCGAATCCCGCCGCCAGTTCTTCGACAAACTTCTCCTCCGCCTCGCCGGCCTCCCCGGCGCCAGCGCCGTCGCCGCAGTATCCAACATCCCCGGCACCGGCACCGGCATCGACCGCTTCGAAATCGAAGGCCAGCCCATCCCCGAACCCGAACGCCGCCCCCGCGCCGGCGCCGTCACTGTCTCCCCCGGCCTCTTCGACCTTCTCGGCGTCCGCCTCATCCAAGGCCGCGACCTGCAGCCCGCCGACGGTCTCCCGGGGCGCGAAGCCGTCCTCGTCAGCCGCGAATTCGCCGCCCGCCACTTCCCCGGCCAGAACCCCACCGGCCGCAAAATCCGCCTCTTCGACGACGACAACAAACCCCAGCCCTGGATGACCATCGCCGGCGTCATCCCCGACCTCCGCTACGGTGATCCCAGCCGCGAGGAAACCGCCTCCCTCATCGCCGTCCCCCACAACTCCACCTCCCAGGGCGGCATGGCCGTCCTCATCCGCACCGCCGGCAACGCCACCGCCCTCACCGCCGCCCTCCGCCGCGAAGTCCAGCAAATCGATCCTGAACTCCCCCTCTACGACGTCAATACCCTCCAGAACCGCTTCGAGCGCTCCCGCTGGCACCTCGCCGTCTTCGGCACCCTCTTCGCCGCCTTCGCCGTCATCGCCCTCGGCATGGCCGCCGTCGGCATCTACGCCGTCATCGCCCACGCCACTGCCCAGCGCACCCGCGAAATCGGCGTCCGCCTCGCCCTCGGCGCCAACCCCGACGCCATCCTCGCCCTCGTCCTCCGCCGCGGCGTCTGGCAGATCGGAATCGGCCTGACCCTCGGACTCACCGCGGCCTTCTTCCTCTGCCGCCTCATGGCCTCGCTCCTGGTCAATGTCTCGCCGTCCGACCCGGCCACCTACGTCGCCGTCGCCGCGCTACTCTCCCTCGCCGGGCTCGCGGCGTGCCTGATCCCGGCACGCCGCGCCGCCCGCCTCGATCCCCTCGAGGCCCTTCGCTACGAGTAGCCGCCGGCCCTTACCACCGCCCCGGCCCGCCGCGCCAGGCCCGGTCCCCATCCCGCATCTGCCGCGAAATCTCCCGGTCCAGATGCGCCGCCATCGCCGCCAGCCGCTCCCGTTCCCGGTGCGACATCCCGTACCCGCTCCGGTACGCCCGCTCGGTTTCAAATCGCAGACGCCGCTCCATGTCCCACAACCGCCCCGCCTCCCGCCGCGTCAGCAACCCCATCCGCTCCCCGCGCGCAATCCGCTCCGCGAAGTGGTTCCCACCGCGATACCCATAACCCCCGCGGTCTTCCACATAGCCCGGCCGCCCGTACGGCTGCGCCGCCATCACCAGTCCAAACACCAGAGTCATCAGTATGCGTTTCATGGGGTCTTGCCTCCTGCTTCACTTCATTGCAAAACCCTTGCCAAACGCCAACCCGATCAAAATCAACAACTTCTAACAATTCACCCCTGGCCGTAATCCACCACCGCCACCAAATCCATCACCGCCGCAGCAACAGCCCGGCCACCGGCAGCGCCACCGCCAGATTCCCCACCAGCCCCAGCACCGACAACCACATCCGCTCCTCTCCCCGCGCCAGCGCCACCCCCGCCGCCACCGCTCCCAACCCGCACGCCGCCCCCATCGCCATCACAAACAACACCCCCTCGCCCAATCGCCCCGCCCAGTCCCCCGTCCCGCCCCCGCCCAAACTCAACAATCCGATCACCAGCACCGCCGCCGGCAACCCCACCGCAACCAGATTCCAACACGAAGACGTCTGCATACTCAAATAATCAGGCGCGGTAACCTTCCGTTTTCTCGCAACCGCCCTAAAATAACTGCATGGCCGTTCCCCTCCTTCTCCGCTGGCCCGATCGCCAACCCGCCCACGAGCCCCTCCTCGCCCGGCTCGCCCCGGATAAGGTCTACGGCTCCGAACCCATCCCCGGCGCCATCACCGACGGCCTCTGGCCCGGCATCCGCTCCGCCGGCTCCCGCGGCGACGCCGATGTCGCCTCCGCGTCCCGCGAACCCTGGGTCGACGCCTCCGGCTTCCTCGCCGCCTACCACCGCGCCCTCGGCAACAACCCCCTCCTCGCCCACGCCCATACCGATGCCTCCGTCGGCGTCCCCTTCGACTCCCTCGAACTCGCCCTCGTCGAAGCCCGCGTCAACGGCGGCAACTTCGTCCTCTCCGTCGAACCCCGCTACCGCGAAGCCCTCCTCAAAAACGCCCCCCAAGCCCTCGACGCCTGGTCCTCCCTCTGCCGCACCGCCGCCTGGCTCCGTGCCAACGAGTCCCTCTTCCAGGCCCCCACCATACCCGCCATCACCCAGATCGTTGAGCCGGGCGACGAAACGCCCGAACTCGCCAACCTCCTCTTCCGCCGCGGCGCCTCCCCCGCCCTCGTCTCCGCCGCCAACCTCCCCGTCCCCAACCCCGCCAAAATCCAGGTCCTCGTCGCCGCCTCTCTCAAAAAACCCGTCCCCGCCGCCTACGCCCACGCTCACGCCGGCGCCACCGTCGTCATCGACTACGCCCACCCCAAGTGGCCCGTCGCCAAGCAGGACCCCGACCGGACCATCTACACCGTCGGCAAAGGCCGCGTCGTCGCCTACCACAAGCCCATCGAGGACCCCTCCGAATTCGCCCTCGACTGCATCGACCTCCTCACCCACCGCCGCCGCGCCGCCCGCCTCTGGAACGCCTCCTCCGCCATCCCCCTCGCCACCGCCAACGGCCTCCTACACATCATCCAGTACGGCGGCCCCGTCACAAATGAAATCCAGGCCCGCATCCAGGGCATCTACCGCAAAGCGACCCTCCTCCGCCCCGCAGCGCCCCCGGTCGACCTCAAAATTTACCACCGCGGAACCACCACGGAAGTGTTCCCCCCAAACCTCACCCGTCTCGCTGTTGTAAAGTTCGAAGAATAAGGATCCCGAGCCATGAAATTCTGCCGCCGCACATTCCTCGCCTCCGCCTCGGCCGCCGCCCTCGCGCCCTCCCGCCTCATCGGCGCCCCCGCCCGGGTCCCCCAAGCGCGCTTCGCCGTCCATCCCTTCATCGAAGCCAACCCCACAGCCGTCTTCATCAAGAAGACCCGCGTCCCCCACAAAATGGACATGCCGTCCAAGCTCAAGGAAGGCATCGCCTTCGCCCGCGAAGTCTTCGTCCCCACCAACGACCCCAACGGCATCCCCGTCTCCCACCGCATCATCCTCAAGCCCAACTTCACCTCCGTCCGCAACAAACGCCCCCACGAGGAAAACTGGGGCACCGGCACCGACCCCCAGTTCTACGAAGGCATCATCATCGGCCTCAAGGAAATCGGCCTCAAGAAGTTCCACTTCCTCGAAGCCAATAACTTCCACACCTGGAACTTCCGCGGCATGGCCGACATCAATGATCGCCACGGCGTCGAGGTCAACGAGCCCGACCGCCGCCCCCGCAACTTCCGCGAAAACTACGAGATGACCTGGACCAAGGTCCCCGATCCCGTCGTCTACACCCACATCCCCCACTACGCCCCCGTCAACGAGCCCGATACCTGGCTGCTCAACATCGCCAAGTGGAAGTCCCACGGCATGTGCATGACCCTCGCCACCAAGAACCTCCAAGGCCTCGTCGTCAAACCCTACGTCCGCTTCTGCCCCGGCTGGCAGATGGTCACCGGCGTCCCCGAGTTCATGAAGGAGAACATCCACGCCGAAGTCGAACGCCGCGTCAACAAATTCTTCGACGATCACGTTTCCCGCAACTACGCCCGCTACCAGTCCAAGGACTCCCTCGGACCCATGCACCAGGAGATCTGGGCCCACAAAACCTGCGACAACACGCAGGTCCTCAACCCCGGCCTCAACATCATCGAAGGCATCTACGGCCGCGACGGCGACGGGTTCGGCGTCGGCACGGACCACCTGACGAACCTCCTCATGTTCGGCAAGGACCGCCTCCGCCTCGACATGATCGGCATGTGGCTCGGCGGCCACGAACCCGGCAACGTCAACCTCTTCCGCATCGCCAAGGAGCGCGGCCTGCTCGATACGTTTAACCCGCACGAAGTGCCGGTCTATGAATGGGAGGAAGGCAAAACGCCGGTCCGCCGCAAGCTGACCGACTTCCAGCGCACCCCGCTGCCGACCTACTATCTCTCCCGCGACGGCGAGCCGAAGTACCACCTCGTCAACGAGCCCTTCGACTACGACCGCGTCAAAGCCTAAGACCTTTCCTAGGTGCCTGTCACCCCGGAATCTTCCGACCACGGGGCTGGTATGTCTCTGATCCTCCTCATCCCGGCCTACCGCCCCGCGTCCACGCTCCCCGCACTCCTCCGCGAAGCGTTCCATCCCCCCATCACCCACGTCCTACTCGTCGACGACGGCTCCGGCCCCGCCTACGCCCCCATCTTCGACGCCTGCCGCCCCTTCGCCACCGTCCTTACCCATCCCGCCAACCGCGGCAAAGGCGCCGCCCTCAAAACCGGCCTCGCCCACGCCGCCGCCCACCCCCCCCCCCCCCCCGCCCCCCCCCCCCTCGCCCCCGGCCCCGACCCCCCCCCCCCCCCCCGCCCCCCCGCCCCC
>CAYMTH010000079.1:5832-12269 GCA_964393235.1 uncultured Solibacteraceae bacterium
TCCTCGGCGCCCGCCAGTTCGACGCCCATGCCCCCCTCCGCTCCCGCCTCGGCAACCGCGCCGCCCGACTCTTCACCCACCTCCTCATCGGCCAAAACCTCGCCGACACCCAAACCGGCCTCCGCGGCATCCCCGCCCCCCTCCTCGCCCCCCTCACGCGCATCCCCTACGACGGCTACGAGTTCGAGCTCGACATGCTCCACGCCGCCGCCCACCTCCACATCCCCATCGCCGAACTCCCCATCGCCACCGTCTACGAACCCGGCAACCCAACCTCCCACTTCCGCCCCTTCCGCGACTCCCTCCGCGTCGGCTTTGTCCTCGCCCGCTTCGCTCTCCTCTCCCTCGCCACCGCCGCGCTCGATAACGCCGTATTCCTCCTCGCCTCCCACTTCGCCGCCCCCGTCCACACCGCCCAGATCCTCGCCCGCATCGCCTCGGTGCTCTTCCAATACCCCCTCGCCCGCTCCGCCGTCTTCCACTCCCACCGCCCCCACGAAGCCACGCTCACTCGCTTCCTCGTGCTCGTCGCCGTCTCCGGCTTCGTCTCGTACCACCTCCTCAACGCCCTCCACCACTACGCCGGCCTCCCCATCCCCGCCGCCAAGATCACCGCCGAAACCGCCCTCTTCTTCCTCAACTTCGGCGTCCAGCGCGCCCTCATCTTCACGCAGCCCAAACCCGCCAAATGAGAACCCGCCTCGCCTGGGCCGCCGGCGCCCTCCTCCTCATCCCCGCCCTGCTCCACCCCATCAATCCCCTGCCCCTCTGGGCCCCCGAAGGCCTCGCCCGCTTCGCCGCCTTCACCGCAGTCTTCGCCCTCCTCACCCTCGCCATCCGCCTCACCCGCCCCACCCTCTACCTCCCCACCACCCTCCTCGCCGCCGCCATCTTCGCCCTCACCCAGTCCATCCCCGTCACAGCCCTCATCACCCCCGTCCTCTTCCTCGGCGCCGTCTACCTCACCGGCCGCG
The DNA here is from genome assembly GCA_964393235.1 of uncultured Solibacteraceae bacterium. Classification (GTDB taxonomy): domain Bacteria; phylum Acidobacteriota; class Terriglobia; order Bryobacterales; family Bryobacteraceae. The sequence continues at coordinate 6,807 of CAYMTH010000079.1, forward strand.
CCCTCGCCCCGGCCGAGTCACCCATCCTCGCCGTCCCCCTCGGCCTCGCCGCCTGGATCTTTCTCCTTTCCCTCGCCGTCCATCTCCCCATCAACACCCCGCTCACCCACGGCCTCGCCGTCGCCCTCCCCTGGCTCCTCTTCCGCCGCCACATCCCCCGCCAACTCCCCGCGATTCTCCCCACCCTCCCCAACGCCCTCGTCCTCTTCCTCCTTGCCGCCCACTTCGTCATCGCCTGCAAGCCCGAGACCTCGGCCGACGGCCTCGCCATGCACCTCGCCGCCCCGGCCGTCATCGCCCACGAAAAACTCTGGGCCTTCGACCCGGCCCGCTTCGCCTGGTCCCTCATGCCCATGGGCGCCGACTGGCTCTTCACGACGAACTACCTCCTCGGCGGCGAATACGCCGCCCGCCTCTTCAACTTCGCCCTCGCCGCCGTCCTCGCCGTCCAGATCCGCCACACGGCGCAATCCCCCCTCGCCGCCGCGCTCTTCCTGTCGACGCCCCTCGTCCAGCTCGTCACCGGCAGCCTGTTTGTCGAAAACACCTGGGCCGTGCTCCTGTTCGGCGCCGTCACCGCCGGCCCGGCGTACGCCGCCCCCCTCCTCGGTGCCGCGCTCTCCGTCAAAATCGGTTCCACGGCATTCCTGCCCCTGCTCCTCTGGAAACGCCCACCCCTCCGCGCCGCGCTGCTGGCGGTAGCCCTCGCCGCCCCCACCTACCTCACCGCCTACGCCAAAACCGGCAACCCGGCCTACCCCTACCTGAACCACATCTTCAAATCCCCGTCGTTCCCCTCGGATCAACCCTTCCAGGAAAACCGCTACCGCGAACCGCTCCGCTGGACCACGCCGTTCGACCTCACGTTCCACTCCGACCGCTATTTCGAAGGCCAATCCCCCGCCCCGGGCCTGCAGTACTTCCTGCTCCTCCTCCCCGCCGGCCTGTTGCTAACCCGCAACCGCCGCCTGACGGCCCTGGCCCTCGCCGCCGGCCTGCTGACTTATCTCACCCAACCCAACATCCGATACCTCTACCCCTCCCTCGCCCTCCTCGCGGTCCCGCTGGCCCAATCGCCCCACCCTGCCCTGTTAGTCGCCGCAACAGCCGTCAACCTCGCCTATCTCCCCGCCGCCGGCTACTACCACCGCGAATTTCTGCTCCCGTCGGCCTCCGCGCGAGGAACGTATCTGGAAATCGGCGCCCCCCAGCGCCAACTGATCGACTGGCTCAATACCAACGCCCCCAACAAACCGGTCGCCTTCTTCGGCGGCAACCCGGTCGCCGGCCTGAAGGCAACGGCATACACCGACCAGTGGCACAACTGGCCCTACTCCGACGACCTCAACCACTTCGCCACCGCCGCCGACTATCACTCCAAATGCCGCCAACTCGGCATCGAATACCTGATCGCCCCGGCGGACGGCAAAACCCGCTACCCCGCCGCCAACCGCCTGCTGAAAGGCGTCCCCGCCCTCGCCACCAGCGGCCGCTACGCCCTCTTCCGTCTCCCGGAAAACCCCGCCCCGAACCGGTAAAACCTGAAATGCAGCCCCGGCTGGTCCCACCTCGCCGACTTCCCCGAAGCCATCGACGGCGACCTCAGCTACACCAACCAACCCGGCGCCACGGTGACCTACACCTTCGAAGGCACCTCGGTCGAGTACATCTACACCAAAGCCCCGAACCGCGGCATCGCCAAAATCACCATCGACGGCCAACCCGTCGCCGAAATCGACCAATACGCCCCCACCATCCAATGGCGGCAGTCGTGGCGCATCACTACCATTCAGCCACACGTCGCACACGTCATTGCAATCACGGCAACCGGAAGACACGCACTGGCGGCGACGGATTCTTTCATCGACATCGACAACTTACTGAGAGTGCCATAGAGTTCGCACGTACAGACCGCTGGCGGCCCGATTAGACCTGAGTTGCTATCTGGCTAAGGCATCCTGCGCCGCGAGTAAGTGGTTACCCTTTCGTCGTGTCCGCGGGCGGGCGGCCGGCGATGTTATCGGCACTTATCAATCTGGAAGTGGCGCCCCAATGGGAAACCGGAATCTAATTCGAACCCTGACGCTCGACGAGGGCCGGCGCGAGCCCCTCGCATCGCGGCGCCAATCTTCCAGCCTGGTCACAGTCGCCGCCATCGCCTTCCGTCGAGCACTTTTTTTCACCGTCTCGCATTTTGCGTGTCCGGTGTTTTCCCAAACGGTTGCTTTCTAAAGCGAAGGGCCAACGGCATTACGAATGGCCGGCGTCGCCTCGACTTGTACGGCGGCCGGAGTGGCCCCTCGTGTCTTCGGCATCGACTACCAGGAGAGAAACGGAATGTTCAGACATACGGGATTCACCATATTCACCACCCTCTCTCGCCCGCGAAGTGCGGGGCAGTGGGTAAGGCTACGTCTCGCGGTGGGCATCGTCATTGGGGCGGCGGGCGCCGCTGCCCAGCCCGCGAAGGACTGTGCGAGCCTCACGGTGGTGACCACCGCGGATGCCACCGTCACTGCCGCCGCCATAGTCGAGCCTCCGGCCACGATCGGCGGCGCCGCCGTGAGCGTGCCGTTCTGCCGCGTACAGGGCGTGGCGCGGCCGTCGTCCGATTCCGAAATCAAGTTCGAGGTCTGGCTTCCCCCGGCCGCGGCCAACTGGACCAACCGGCTCAAGGTCAACGGCACCGGCGGCTACAGCGGCGCGATTCCCTACGCTCGCCTCGCGCAGGACGTCGGTGACGGCTTCGTCAGCGCCGGAAGCAACATGGGCCACGATGGCGGCGAGTCGGCGAGTTGGGCGCTCAACCACCCCGAGAAAGTGAAGGATTGGGGCCTGCGTGCGCACTACTCCGTCACGGTCGCGGCCAAGGCCCTGACCCAGGCCCTGTACGGCGTGCCGGCCCGGTATTCCTACTTTGAGGGCTGCTCCAACGGCGGACGTCAGGCGCTCCTCATGGCGCAGAACTACCCGCAGCTTTTCGACGGCATCGTCGCCGGCGCGCCGTCGAACTTCTATCCCGACGTACTGATGTGGCTCCTTTGGACGGGGAAGTACCTAACGCCGACCGAGCCCTTCGGACCGCCGTCGGTGAGCGTAGCCAAGCGGCAGGCGGTCACACAACGGGTGCTGGAAGTGTGCGACGCCGCGGACGGTCTCGCCGACAGGCAAATCACCAATCCGCGCGCCTGCAACTTCGACATCGCCACGATGGGGCCCGCTGGAGACGGCACGCTCACGGCCGAAGAACTCGCCGTGTTCAAGGCCATGTACTCCGGCACGATGAGCGAAAGCGGAGTGCAGCGCTACACCGGCGCGCGGTTTGGGTCGGAGGCGGATTGGAACCCGGTGTTCGCCGACAACAATGCGTACGGGCCGTTCATCGGCCACTATGTGTACTCGCTCGAAACGCCTCCGTACAACTGGCGCCGTGAAATCAACTTCTCCGACGTCTACGACCTGGTGAAGCAGGTGCTGACCCCCATCACGTCGGCGCCCAGCCCCGACCTGCGGGCCTTCAAGGATCGCGGCGGCAAGATCATCCAGTACCACGGCTGGAACGATGCCGTAGTCCCGCCGGACGGCTCGATCGGCTACTACTACGCGCTGACGCAATTCGAGTGGCTGAGGTTTCTCCCGCCACCCATGACCGACAGCGTGATCGACAGCCTCTCGCCCGAGTTCGTCGCGGCTACGTCCGGCATCCTGGGCCAGGCCGTGCGCGAGTACCACCGGCTGTTCATGCTGCCGGCCGCGGCGCACTGCGGCAACGGCGGCACCGGGCCGAGCGCCATCGGCGGCGGCGCCCCCGAACCGCCGAAAGCGTTCCGCAATGCCGAAACCCACGTCGTGAGCGCGGTGATCCGCTGGGTGGAGCAGGGCGTGGCGCCCGAGTCGATCGTCGCCTCGAGCTTCGACACCAACGGAGCCGTCGTGCGCCAGCGTCCGGTGTGCCCGTTCCCGGCGCAGGCCGTCTACAACGGTAGCGGCGATATCAACAGCGCGGCGAGTTTCAACTGCAGGATGCCCGCGCCCAACGAAGTCAAACTCGAACCGGGCGACATGCTGCACCTGCGCAATGCCCTCACGCAGCGCGGACTGCTGGAACCGAACCGCTAACCGCGCGGCCAACCCGCGCGATGCCCACGACCTGCCGGCCGGCTGACAACGCTGCGCTTGGCACTGCAAGGAAACGAAACCTCCCGGCTGAATGCACGCCCTTCGCGCCGGGAAGGCCGAATCGCATGTACCGATGAGAAAGGAAGATCACGCCATGAAGAAAGAACACTTCATACCGGCAGGACACCTGATGCGCATGGCTATTGCGCTCGCCTGCCCCGTCCTCGCCGCTGTCCTCGTCAGCGCGCAGACAGCGCCGCCGCTGCGGACGACAGATTACCTGGTGCCGCATATCTCCACGGTGCCGGCCAATGCCGGCAAGTATGTGGAGCTATTTGTGCGGGAGAAGGTCCAGCGGTCGGCCGCCGAGAACCGGCCGGCGGTTCTGATGATCCACGGCGCCACCATGTCCGCTGTGCCGGTCTTTGACCTGCAGTTCGAGAACTATAGCTGGATGGAGTTCCTTGCCAACGCGGGTTTCGACGTCTTCGCCATGGATTTCACCGGTTACGGCCTGAGTCCGCGGCCGATGATGGACAATCCGTGCAACCTGCCGACGGCAGCGCAACAGCAATACCTGATTCCTTCGACCCTCTCGCAGCCCTGTCCGCCGGCCTACCCGTTCCAACTCAACACGATCAAAAGTGAGTGGGACGAGATCGACCGGGTGGTGGATTACATCCGGGATCTGCGCGGCGTGGAAAAGGTAAACATCGTGGCCTGGTCGCGCGGAGGGAGCCGCGCGGCGGGCTATGCCGGACTGCATCCGGAGAAGGTCGACCGGCTCGTCCTGTACGCACCCGGCGACAACGCGGGCGGCGGAAGCTACCGCCGGGATACGACCGACGACCCGCCGCAGCGGCTGCCCCTGGCGGGAGCCCCGATGCAGATCGTGGGTCTCGACGACTTTCATAACGGCTGGGATGGCCAGGTGCGATGTCAGAACCAGTTCAACCCCGCCATTCGCCACGCCATTAACTGGACGGTTCTGGCCTTCGATCCGCTTGGGAGCACGTGGGGCGCCAACGGTGTCCGGAGATCGCCGACGTTCAACGCCACAACGCCGAATTGGGGCTTGAGCAGGGCCGTCGTCTCCAGGATCTCCGCGCCGACGCTGGTCATTCGGGGAGAGCACGATACGCAAGTCGGGCTTTCCCTGGTCCAGCCGCTCTACGATGACCTGACCGGAGTTCCGCAGAAGGTCTGGGTGAGCGTGGCCTGCGCGTCTCACGCCATGGTGTGGGAGCGCCAGCATGACGCACTTCTTCGCGCCTCTCTCGAGTGGTTGCGGGATGGGGCCTATAACGGGCAGCGGAACGGCAAGTTCACCGTGGACGAGAAAGG
>CAYMTH010000080.1:0-6143 GCA_964393235.1 uncultured Solibacteraceae bacterium
AGCGGCGGCACCTGGCTCTCTCTCAACCCAGCCCAGGGACAGGGCGATACGCTCGTCCGCATCGCAGTCAACCCAGCCAACCTCCGCGCCGGCACCTACACGGGCATCGTCACCGTCGCCGCTCCCGCCACGCTCAACTTCTCTGTTCCCATTCGTGTCACGCTGCGCATCCGCGACCTGATTCCTTCCACCGTGCGCGCCACGCCGTCCACTCTTTCGTTCACGGGCCAGGAAGGCTCGCCCTCCTCGGTCGCCCCTGTCCGCATGGCCATTCGCATGGAAGGCGAAACGAGCCCGAGTTGGACCGCGAGCGCCGTGACTCTGAACGGTGGCAACTGGCTGGCCGTCTCCCCGGCGTCGGGTACCGGTAACGGCGAAGTCACCGTCAGACCGGTGCTCGGCGATCTGCCCGCCGGCGTTTACGCCGGCCGCGTTACCATCTCCGCCCCCGCCGCCGCCAACGCGACCCTGCAGATTCCCGTCTCGCTCACCGTCGAACGGCAGAGCGTCTCCATCGCCGCGCGCGGCATCGTCAACGCCGCCAGCCTTCGCCCGGGGCCCATCGCGCCGGGCCAACTCGTGACCATCGCCGGCGAACGCCTCGGGCCGCGCACCGGCATCTCCGCGCGGTTCAACGAAGCCACCGGCCGCTTCCCGACGTCGCTTGGCGGCACGCGTGTGCTGTTCGACGGCAATCCGGCCCCGCTCCTCTATGTCTCGGCCAATCAGATCAACGTGCAGGCGCCCTTCGACATCGCCGGGCGCGCCAGCGTGAAGATCTCGGTGGAGGCGGCCGGCTACTCGGCCTCGCCACTGGTTGAAACGCCGGTCGCGGCCGCCGCGCCGGGCCTGTTTACGGCGGGGGAATCCCGCGCCGTCGCGTTGAATCAGGATTCGAGCGTGAACTCGCCGCAGAACCCGGCCGCGGCCGGCGAAGTGGTGCAGCTCTTTCTCACCGGCCAGGGGCTCACCACGCCCCGCGTCGAGACCGGCGCTCTCAGCCCGGCGGCCGCGCCGTTTGCGACGCCCGACGCTTCCGTCTCCGTGCTCATCGACGGGCGTCCGGCCGACGTCCTGTTCGCCGGCCTCGCGCCGGGCTCGATCGGCCTGCTGCAGGTCAACGCGCGAGTGCCCGGGGCCACGCCGGCTTCGGCCGTGACGTCGATCGTGGTCACGGTCGGCGGCGTCGCCACCGAGCGGTTGCTGTTCGCGACGAAGTAGATCAGTTCGTGACTGGCGCGAAGCGGAAGCGCAGCCAGACCTGCATGCCCTTGGGATTGGCGCCGTAGATCGGCGACAGGTTCGCGGGCAGGTCGAAGAACTGCATCTGCCCGCCGATCGCCGGCCGCAGGAACTTGCCCACAGGCGGCAGTTCGTAGGAGTAGCCGGCCGTGTAGGAGCGGATGCGCGTGTAGCGGTACTCTTCCAGCAGTCGCACGTAGGGCGCTTCTTCGAACAGCAGCAGCGAGTCCTTGTCGGTCAGTTCCGCGCGGCCCCACACCCAGTGCTTGTTCTTGAACAGCACCGTCGATTCGGCGGTGTAGGCGTTGAATACCTGCCCGTTGACGCGCGTCGGGACCAGCACGATGTGCTCGCGCTGCCCGTTGCCCTTGCGGGGCGTGTTCTGCAGGAGCGACAGCAGGTCGCCATTGGGCTTCTGCGTGTAGGGCACGTCGTGGTTGCGGCCCCAGATCACGGAGGTCGCCCAGTGCCCGCGCTGCAGCGGGCGGACGTAGGTGGCCGAGGCCGTCTGCCGGAAGGAGTCGCGGTCCGGGTGCGTCGCCTCGCGGTTGTTGATGCGGCCGACCGAATACTGCATCGCCCAACGCGAGGTCGGCGTCACCGTCACGCGAGAGGCGAAGGAGTTGATGGGGCCGAGTTCCATGCCCCACCGCTTTTCGTCCGGCTCGCGACCGTGGAAGCCGCTCGATTCGAGCGTCACCCAGCGGTAGGTGATGCCGGCGGTGACGACGCTCGATGAGATGTGCGTCGAATCCTGGTAGTGGTGCGACATCACGGCGATCGGATTTTCCGACGACGAGATGCGGTGCACGTACGCGGTGGGGCCGATGGCCGGGTCGCCGCGCAGGCCCGCGTAGAGGTGCAGCGTCGTGTTCTCGCTGAGGCGGTAGGCGTAGGCGCCGCCGAGCTCCTTGATGAAATCGTGCGGGTGCTGGCCGTTGAGGATCGGGATGTTCTTCCACGTCTCGCCGGTCTGCATCAGCAGCGGGTAGCGGCCGTTGGTGACGCCCAGCGGGTCGATCGAGAACATCGAGCGGAACGTGAACACGCCGCCGCCGAGCCGCCGGCTCGCCATCGGCATCAGCCATCCGGCGCCGAACGTCTTGTCGCGCCCGCGCGGCCCGCCCTGATTGGTGTAGACGCCCCACAACATCCCGTGGAACATCACGTTCCAGTTCCCCACGCGCTTGTGCAGCATGCTCATCGGCTTGGCCGCCGGCGCCTGGCTGGTGCCGCTCACATAGGAGCCGCTGTACTCGGCCGTGCCCGACGTCATCCCTTCGTTGGCGCTCTCCATCAGCGAGAGCTTCACCTCGCTGAGTGGAATGCCCGCGAACAGTCCCTCGCCCGCCTGCCAGCCGTCGTAGCAATCGCCGCATACCCCCTTCGACGGTTCCTTCTTTTCGCCTTTGCGGGGCGGAGCCGCGGCCGTCGCCAGGTCGCTGCCGCACGGGCATTCGGCTTCAAACGCGCACTGTCCGCAGCCGCCCTTCACGCAGCACAGAAACCGCTTCTCGGCCACCAGCGTCTTCTGCGCGCGCAGCAGCGCCTCGACGCCTTCCTTCAACTCCGCCGGCAACTCGCCGGTGCCCGGCATCTTCTGCTTCGCCGCGGGCAGCAGTTTGACGTTCTCCGCCTTGATCCCGCTCATCGAGCCGCGCCCGTTCTTCCATCCGGCCATGCACTCGCCGCACGCCCCGAGCCCCCGCGCCACATTCGCCGCGCAAGCGCACGACCCGTTCTTGCGCAGGCACAGATCGCAACTCGGCTTCACGCAACAGGCGTAGCGGCCCTTCGCCGTCAGCGTCTTCTTCGCCGCGGCCAGCTTCTTCTTCGCCGTCTGCAGGTCCTTTTCCGCCTTGGTCGGCGTCGTGTTCCGGCGCCCGCCTTCGTGCGCCAGCAGCACCATCGCCGCCGCCAGCCAAACCACTGCCTTGCGCATGTTCTACTTTTCTCCCGCGGCCACCGTGAACGCCGCCGTTTCCACCACGCCCCCGCGTTGCATTTGCACCCAGCCGCGGTACCGGCCGGGCTTCGGGAACCGTGCGAGGAACGCGATCTTGCCGTCCTTGCCGGCCGCCGCGTCGAGTTCGTCGGGGTGCGAATGCACGAACGTCTCGCCGTCTTCGTTCACCAGAATCAAATGGCCCAGCGCGCCCAGATACGGCTGCAGGTCGTTCACCGGCGCGCCCGTTTTCGCGTCCGTCACCACGCAGCCCAACCGCAGCGTGCGCCCGGCCGGATGCCGCGTTTCGGCGAACTTCACCTTCACGCTCCCTGCGCCCGTCTCGCCCGTCAGCGGCTCGCCGGCGATCGCGAACTTCGCGCCCGCCTTCCCGCCCACCTTCAGTTTCACGGGCATCACCTGGCCACCCGCGCCCTTCGGCGCCGCGTCGACGAAGAGCGTATACTCGCCCGCCTGCGGAAACGTGTAGGAGAGCCGGAACGACCCGCCCGCGCCCAGCTCCGGATGCTCGTGCGCAAAGACGCCGAGGTCCTCGCGGACCACGATCAGGTGCATCGGCCGCTCGTGCTGAATGTCGAACTCGCTCACCTTCGCGTTCCCGTTCGCGCGGGAAAAGACCGCGATATCGAGCGTCACCGGTTCGCCCGCCTTCGGGCTGCGCGGCGACGCTTTCACCTCGGCGTAATACGGCCGCGGCTTCGCCTTCCGCCCCTTCGGCGCGGTATCGCCCACGGCGAGCGGGAACGACACGGCGAACTCGCTGCCGCCCGGCGGCGTTATGAACAGGTTCAGTTTGTACTCGCCGCCGTGCGGGAACACCGGATGGACGCCGTACTCGCCCGGCACTCCTTCCGGATGTGCGCTCTCGGTCATCTTCGCCATGCCCGGCATCGACGGCATCTCGATCACGCTGCGCGCCTGCGCCCGGATCACCGGCGCGGCGCCCATCACCGTGTCCACCTGCGAGGTGTCGACCACCCGGTACTCGATCTGCATCTCGTCCTGCGCCGTCAGCCCGTCGGCCGGCAGCCGCAGTTGCACCTCGTACTTGCCCGCCTTCACCTTCGGCAACTCCGCCTGCGCGAACAACGCCGCGCCGGCCAGCAACGCGATCGCGGCCCGCATCACTTCACCGCCACCTGGGTCGTGTTGCTCCGCTGCCGGTTGACGCTGACCACCAGTTCCACCGCCCCGCCCACCGGCGCGTCCTGCGGAATCTGCACATTCGCCTGCGCCAGCCCGACGAACCCGGGCGTCAGGCCCAGGAACAGCAGCGGCGCCTCCCTTCCGCCGATCGTCGCCGCCGCGTCGAGCGCGGCCCGCAGCAGCGGCGATGCCGGCGCCGCCTGCCCGGCCGCCAGCTCACCGTCGAGCGGCCCGATGCCGGTCATGTACACCGTCAGCACCCGGCCCCGCGATTCGGCGTTTTCCGCCGTGTTCAGCGAGAAATCCTGGTTGATCGCCACCGCGCGCGACCCGCCCGGCAGCATGAAAATCCCCGGCGCCGCCGCGCCGATATTCACCGTCTCTTCCGTGCTCGTGCCCGTCGCCGTCGCCACGCGGATGCGCGCCTGCCCCTCGCGTATGTCGTAGGGCAGCTGCGCGTTGATCTGGTTCGGCGACACGAACACCAGCGGCATCCGCGTTCCGTTCACGGTCACCGACACGCCCGCCATCTCGGTGGGCAGCGGCAGCGCGCTGGCCTGCGTGAGGCCGGTGGCGAAGTTCGCGCCGAAGATCGAGATCAGCGCGCCTGGCGCCAGCGGCACCGGCGCCGGCAGGAAGCTGGCCGCGTTCACCACGCCGCCCGGCGAGATCGCCGGCACCGCGCCGAAGGTCACTTTGCGAATGCGATAGTTCTGCCAGTCGACGATCAGCAGGTCGCCGTTGTTGTCCACCGCCACCGACGACGGATAATTCAGCGGGCTCTGCGTCGCCGGCACACCCTCGGCGCCCGCCCCGATCTGCCCGTTGCCGGCCACCGTCGTGATGGTCCCGTCCGGCGCCACGCGCCGCACCCGGTGATTGCCCATGTCGGCGATATAGAGGTTCCCGTTGCGGTCGGCGGCCACCGCGTTCGGCTGGTTCAACTGCGCCGCCGTCGCGCGCCCGCCGTCGCCGCTGAAGCCCGGCGTGCCCGTGCCCGCCACCGTCTCGATCGCGCCCGCGGCGTTGATGCGCCGCACGCGGTGATTGCCCTGTTCCACCACCAGCAGGTTGCCGTTGCGATCAAACAGAATGTGTGTCGGATTCGCCATCTGGCTCCGCGTCGCGTCCGGACCGTCGGCGCCCTGCCCGGGCAGTCCCGTGCCCGCGATCACCTGCAGCCGTCCGTCCGCGTTCACGCGTGCGATCCGGTTCGAGTGCAGTTCCGCGAAAAAGAGCCGCCCCGTCGAATCCACCGCCGCCGCGCTGGGCCAGTCCATCGGCGTCAGGTTCGCCGGCACGTTCGGAGCAAAGAAGGAGTGCAGATTGGTGGGGCTGCCGACCACGCTCGTGATGATCCCGCTCGGCGCCACCTGCCGGATCCGGTTGTTCTTCTGATCCACGATCAGCATGTTGCCGTTCGCCAGCATCAGCGCCTGCGATGGCCCGTACAGTCGCGCCGCGCTCGCCGCGCCGCCGTCGCCAGCCTCCGCCGCGTTGCCGAGCGGTGAGCAGCGCGACGTCTCCACCGACGGTCGCAGACCGCTGCCGGCCACCGTCGTAATCGTCCCGTTCGGCGCGATCCGCCGCACGCGGTTCGCGTTCGTGTCGGCAATATAGATGTTCCCCGCCGCGTCGACGCTGATGTGATTCTGCTCTTCAAATCGCGCCGGATCGCACTCGTTCCGGATGTTTGCGAAGGTGAACTGCGCCGCCGTGGCGGGCCCCCCGTCGCCTCCGAATCCCTGTGTTGTTCCGGCGATCGTTGTGATCACCCCGGTCTGCGGCC
>CAYMTH010000080.1:6153-12248 GCA_964393235.1 uncultured Solibacteraceae bacterium
TAAGAATAAAAACGCACCGGCGAACTTCATATTCCCAATATTCTCCCACGCTTCCGGGCGACGCTGAGGAGCGTGTGCCCGATCCCCCGCACGCCCGGCCCGCCCGCCAGTATCCACCGCCGCTCCAGCGCCAGATACGCCGCCAGCGCGCGGCTCCGCCACTCGCCTTCCTCCCGTGCCGCGATGCCCTTCACCGGCGCGTGCTCTTCCTCCACCCGCCGCCGTTCGGCCGCCAGTGACGGCAGTACGTTCACCCGCCGCAGGAACAGCACGTCGAATCCCGCGCGCTCCAGCGCCGCGCCCAGCCGGTCTTCCGTATAGGCGTGATCGTAGTCCACCATCCGCGTCCCGCTCAGCCAACGCGTCCCCCGCACGCGCAGCGCCGCCAGGCCTCCCTGCCGCAACACCCGCCAGAACTCCCGCAGCGCCTCATCGGCCCCGGCCTTCGTCATGTGCTGCAGCACGTCGGCCGAATGCACCGCGTCAAACCCGCCCGCCCCCACCGGCAACGCATCCCCCGACGCCTCCGCCAACCACGCCCCCGTCCTCCGCTTCGCCAAACGAACGGCCGACGCCGCGAAGTCGATCCCCATGCTCCCCGTCAATCCGAACCGGTCTCCCCAGTCGCGCAAAAACAGGCCAGTCCCGCACCCCACGTCCAGCAGCCGCCACCCCGGCCGGGCCCCCTCGCGTTCCAGCAGATCGAGCGTCAACCGCCGCATCGCCCGCGTCCACGGGTGCCGGTCTTCCAGTACCGCCAGTCGTTCGAAATAGGCATCACCAAATTCCGTCGACATCCTGGCCCCATACTATCCATAATGTTTGCCATGCGCATCCTCCTCGCCGTCGCCCATGCCGACGACGAAACCCTCGGCTGCTTCAGCCTGCTCTCCCAGGACCCCGCCGCCGTCCACATCCTCCACGCCACCGACTCCTGCCCCCGCGATCTCAAATACGCCCTCCGCGCCGGCTTCCTCTCCCGCGATTCCTACCGCGCCGCCCGCCGCCGGGAAACCCTCGCCGTCCTCGCCAAAGCCGGCGTCCCCGAAGCCAACTACCACTGTCTCGGCTTCGCCGACCAGGAGGCCCCGCCCAACTGGCCCCGCATCCGCGCCTTCGTCGAACAGTTCGACGCCGCCCGCGTCTACACCCACGCCTACGAAGGCGGCCACCCCGATCACGACGCTCTCGCCTTCGCCCTCGCCGGCCTTCCCAACATCTGGGAGTTCCCCCTCTATCACGCCCACGGCGCCGACTTCGTGCCGCACCGCTTCCTCTCCGGCGCCCCCGCCGAAGAGGTCGTCTTCTCCCCCGCCCAGATCGAAGCCAAACGCGCCTGCCTCGACCTGTTCGCCTCCCAGCGCCGCGTCATCGATCTGTTCCCCGTCGAGCGCGAGTCCTTCCGGCCGCAGCCGCAATACGACTTCACCCGCCCCCCGCACGAAGGCGAACTCTACTACGAGCGGCGCAAACTCGGCTGGACCTGGCCCGAATGGCGCGCCGCCATCACGGCCGCCCGCTAACCCACCGCGACCGCGACCCGCTCCGACTTCATGTGGCCCAGCACGCGTCCGTACAGCGTCGAACTCTCCACGCGCCGCAGCCCCGCTTCGCGCTCCAGGATCTCGGTCGTCTCCCGGCTGTCGAACCGCTGCTGCAGCGAGAAATAGGGCAGCAGGTATGCCAGCGCCTGCAGCAGTTGCGCCACGCGCCCGTCCCCCTTGCCCATCCGGTCGCCGATGTAGCGGTTGAAGAAATCGCAGTCCACCAGCCGCGGCGCGCGCCCGCGCCCCAGCTCCCGGAATGCCATCTCCATCGCTGTCGTCAGCGGCAGCGTCTCCTCCGGCCCGGCCGCGAAGTTCCGCACGTCGCCCGCGCGGAAACGGTGCGTGTAGAACCACGCCACCGCGTCCGCCACCCAGTCGGAAGCGACAAAGTCCACTCGCGCCGTCTCCGATCCCGGCAGCACCGGCAGCGGATTATGCTGCACCAGGCGCAGCAGCTGATGAAAGTGGTTGTACTGCTCCACCCATCCCGTCCGCGAATCCCCGATCACCGTGCTCAACCGGTACACCGCCACGGGCAGCTCCCGCCCGTACTCCTGCGCCAGGTGCTCGGCCTCGTACTTCGTCTCCTGATAGCTCGAAAAGAACCCGTGCGCGTTCTCGAACCGCCCTTCCGGCAACAGTTCCGGACTCCGCCCTGAGACGTACGTCGTGCTGATGTGCGCGAACTTTTCCAGCCGCGCGCAACGCCGCCCGAGTTCGAGCAGCGTCCGCGTGCCTTCCACGTTGATCTGCCGCGCCTCGTCGAGCGGCAGGTCGAACCGGATGTCCGCCGCGCAATGCAGGATGCCCGTCACCCGCTCCGCCAGCAGCGCCAGCACGTCCTCGTCGACGCCCAGCCCCGGCAGGCACAGATCGCCGCGCAGCGCGCTCACGCGCCCTCCGTGCGTCTCCACGCGCTCCGGTCGCCGCGCCACCGCCACCACGCTCAAATCCGCGTTGCCGCGCAATAGCCGCTCGACGACGTGTCCCCCGATCAGGCCCGTCGCCCCCGTAACCAAAATCACTTCTTTCGTACTCTGCACTTCGGTCAATGATAATACGGCCCGCGATATACTTCCCCCTATGCTCCGCCGCGCCGCATTAAGTCTTCTTCTTTTCCTCACCCCCCTCGCCGCGCAGGACCGCTTCTCGCGCCTCATGCGCGACATCCTCGTCTTCGACGCCCACATCGACACCCCGCGCTACTTCGTCGACGAGGGCTACCGCCTCGCCGACAAGCACGACTACTACGAACTCGACATCCCCCGCATGCGCGCCGGCAAGCTCGGCGCCGTCATGTTCGGCATCTACGCCCAGCCCCAGGACTTCCCCCCCGAACGCTGGCTGCCCCGCTCGCTCGAGGTCCTCGACGCACTCCACGCCGAAGTCGCCGCCAACGCGAAGGACATGGAGTTCGCCTATACCGCCGCCGACGTCGAACGGATCCACAAGCAGGGCAAGCTCGCCGCCATGGCCTCGCTCGAAGGCGGCCACCTCATCGCCGACTCGGTCGGCACCCTCCGCGCCTTCTACCGCCTCGGCGTCCGCTACATGACCCTCGCCCACTTCGCCTCGAACTCCTTCGCCGATTCGATGACCGGCATGCAACTCCACACCGGCCTCTCCCCCTTCGGCAAGGAACTCGTCCGCGAGATGAACAAAATGGGCATGATCATCGACGTCTCCCATATCTCCGACAAGGCCGTGCTCGACGCCGTCGAACACTCCCGCGCCCCCGTCATTGCTTCCCACTCCTCGGTCAAGGCCATCGCGCCCATCGTCCGCAACATGCCCGATTCCGTTATCCAATCGATCGCCAGACGCGGCGGCGTCATCTGCGTCAACTTCCACGCCGGTTACCTCGCCAAGCCCGCCTACGACGTCTTCTTCCGCAACCGCGCCGCCCGCGACGAAGAGATCAAAAAGATCACCGACAAGAAGCCCGTCGACTGGGCCGCCGTCCGCGCCGTCCAGAAAAAGTACTTCGAAAAAATGCCGAAGACCGACTTCCAGCTCCTGCTCAAGCACATCGACCACATCGCCAAAACCGCCGGCCCCGACCACGTCGGCCTCGGCTCCGATTTCGACGGCATCTCCGGCATGGTGCCCACCGGCATGGAAGATGTGTCGAAATACCCCGTCCTCGTCAAAGGCCTCATCGATCTCGGCTACTCCGACACCGACATCCGCAAGATCATGGGCCTCAACCTGCTCCGCGTGCTCCGCCAGACTGAAGAGGTAGCCAAGCAAAAATGAAACGCCGCGAATTCCTCGCCACCACCGCCGCCGCCGCGCCCCTCGCCGCGCAGTCGCCCCGCAAACGCATCGCCTGCATCTCGTCCACCTATCACGTCCGCTCCCACTCCGATAACTTCATCACCCGCTTCCTCGAAGGCTACTGGATCCACGAAAAATACTACGAGCCCCCTTTCCAGGTCGCGTCCCTTTGGATGGACCAGATCCACCCCGGCGACATCGGCCAGCGCCTCTCGGCCGCCTACAACTTCCCCGTCACCAAGACCATCGCCGAGGCCATCACCGACAAGCAGGGCAAGCTCGCCGTCGACGGCGTCGTCATCGTCTGCGAGCACGGCAACTACCCGCACAACGAAAAGCAGCAGCAGCTCTACCCGCGCTTCGAGTACTTCCAGCAGGTCGTCGACGTCTTCAAACGGACCGGCCAGACCTGCCCCGTCTTCAACGACAAGCACCTCTCCTACGACTGGAACAAGGCCGAGCAGATGTACCGCTGGTCGCGGGAAATGAAGTTCCCCCTCATGGCCGGCTCCTCGGTGCCCGTCACCTTCCGTCGCCCCGAATACGATCCGCCGCTCAACTCCGAGATGGAGTCTGCCCTCGCCATCGGAGGCGGCTGGGTCGCCGACGGCGGCATCTTTCACATCCTCGAAACCCTGCAGGCCTTCGTCGAGCGCCGCCGGGGCGGGGAAGTGGGCGTCCGTTCGGTCCAACTGCTCAAGAACGAAGAGGTGTGGAAGGCCGAAAAACAGGGCCTCTGGCGCCGCGACCTGCTCGACGCCGCGCTCGCCCGCCAGCAAAAGCCCTCCGGCAAACGCCCCGAGGACGGCACCGCCGTGCTCGGCCTCGTCGAGTACCGCGACGGCTTCCGCGCCGCCACGCTCGCCCTCAACTCAGTCTCGGAATACATCTGCGCCGTCAAGCCGAAGAATCAGCCCCCGCAGGCGACGCTCTGCTACATCCCCATCGAGAATTCGAACAACTTCTCGAACCTCGTCCACGGCATCACGCAGATGATCCAGACCGGGAAACCCGCCATCGACGTCCGCCGCACGCTGCTCGTCTCCGGCGCCCTCGCCGCTCTCATGGACTCCGGCTTTCAGAACGGCCGCAAAATCGAGACGCCCCACCTCAACATCGCCTACAAAGCCCCGCGCGAAAGCTGGTACGCCAAAGGAGAAGGTTCCTGATGCCGCTTCCCATCGACCCCGCCGCCAGGCCCGTCCAGATCGCCACCGGCTTCGCCTTCACCGAAGGCCCCGTCTTCAGCCGCCGCGGTTACCTGCTCTTTTCCGACATCCCCAACCAGCGCATCCACAAGTGGGAGCGCGGCCAGACCACCGTTTTCCGCGAAAACTCGAACAAGGCCAACGGCCTGACCTTCGATCACCAGGGCCGCCTGCTCACCGCCGAAGGCGGCGGCCGCGTCACCCGGACCGAGAAGAACGGCGCCATCACGGTCCTCGCCGAAAAGGACCTCGGCGCCCCGAACGACATCGTCTACGCCATCGACGGCAGCATCTATTTCACCGATCTGCCCAAGGGCCGTGTCTACCAGATCACGCGGACCGGCCAGGTCCGCGTCGTCCACGAAACCCCCGCCCCCAACGGGGTGGCCCTGTCGTCGAACCAGCAGCACCTCTACATCGCCGACGTCAAACTGAACAAGGTGACGGTCCACGCCCTCGCCCCCGACGGCCGCCTCCAACCGGGACGCGACTTCGCCCCCGTCCGCACCGACGGCCTCAAGACCGACGAGTCCGGCAACGTCTGGATGTGCGCCCCCACGGGCGTCGAGGTCTACAGTGCGCAAGGCGAACCGCAGGGCACGCTCGCGCTCCCTGAGCGCCCGTCCAATTGCGGCTTCTACGGCGGCACGCTCTACATCACCGCGCAGAAGTCCGTCTACCAGATCGCGACGAAAGTCTTCGGCACCCGAACGTTCTGATCACCCCAACCCAACGCCCTCCCGTCGGGGAAAGGCTTCAGCCTGTCCCCGCGCGCAACCCCACCCCTTCCCACCGCAACCCGCCCATCACTCCGTCCCGTAGTTGATCTCCAACCGCCGCGCCGCCCGCCCCGCCGCGTACAGCACCAGCGCCGTCAAGCCCGCCAGACCCAGAATCGCCACCCACGCCGGCGAAGGCGCTGCCGGCGCCAACAGCATCTTCACCACCGCCGGCATGTCCTCCGGCAGCGGCATCGGCACCGGGCACAGCGACTGCAGACAGTGCAGCACGCTCAGCGTCTGCATGAGCTCCGGCAGGAACCCGTTGATCGCCTCCCACAGCA
>CAYMTH010000081.1:0-12160 GCA_964393235.1 uncultured Solibacteraceae bacterium
GGCATCATGAACGGCCGCACCGGCCTCCCGATGGACATCCGCATCACCCGGCCCGACGTCGTCTACCGCGATACCCGCAACAACACGATCGTCAACGCCCCCATCCTCGCCAACGGCGCCGTCGTAACGGTCCCTGTAGTTAACGTCCCCGGCGGCGGCAACTCCCGCGACGTCCGCGTCCCCGACGTGGTCGCCGGCGTCAATCCGTTCCTCAACAACGGTGACCGCCGCTACGTCGTCAACCCGGCGGCCTTCTCCACGCCCGCCCCCGGCACCTTCGGCAACCTCGGCCGCGGCGCCCTCCACGGCCCGGGCCTGTCGCAGTTCGATCTCACGCTCCACAAGAAGTTCACCTTCAAGGAGCGCCTCACCTCCGAGTTCCGCTTTGAAGCCTACAACCTCTTCAACCGCGCCAACTTCGCCAACCCGGTCGTGCGCCTGAACAACGTGCTCGGCACCGGCGCCAACCAGCTCCAGCCCGGCCAGCCCTACTCGGCCGCCACCGCCGGCTCGTTCGGCTCGGTCCTCCAGACCGTCGAATCGGCCGTCGGCCTCGGCGCCCAGAGGCAGATCCAGTTCTCGCTCCGGTTCAACTTCTAGGCGCGAGTCCGGCCCTTCCCTCAGCCCGGCAGGGTGCGCGTGTGGTGGAACGTATATTCCCCCAGCATGCGCTCCCCGCCGGGCTTTTCCATTCCCAGCAGCCGCACAATCAGAGTCTCCGACCCCGCCGCCTTCGCCCTCGCCATCGATTCCTGCAACAACACCTCCGCCCCGCCCGCCCGCACCGGGATGTCGGCCAGCCGCGCCCGCTCCACGCCGCCCGCGTCGCAGAACGCCACGTCCACCCGCTCGACGCCGGTCAGGTCCGCCGCCAGGCGTGAGATTAACAGATCGTCCTCCGCCGTCACCGTGCAGTTGACTGACCCGCCCGCCGGCAGCGCATACTCCCGCACCCGCTTCCCCTCGGCGGCCGCCCGCCGCACGAACTCCTCGCTCACCACCATCCGCAGCGTCCCCTCCCCGGCCACGCGACGCAGCCCTTCGGCCAGCGCCATCGTCTCCCGCAGCCGGTCCCCGCAGCCGTCGCAGGCGAGCAGGTGCAGCTCCACCGCCTCTTCCTCCTCCGCGGCCAGCAGCCCCAGCCAGTAATCGGCCAGCACCGCCGCGTCGATCGGGTTCGCGCAGTTCACGCCGTCACCCCCAGGCACGCACGCAGCTGATGAATCGCCCGGTGCCGGATCACCCGCACGTTCGCCTCGCTCACGCCGAGGAACCGCGCCACCGCCGCCGCGCACTCCTCGTGGTAGAAACTCATCACCACCACGGACCGCTCCCGCTCCTTCAGCCGCTCGACGCACGCCGCCAGTTGTTCGTGGTCCAGCCGCGGGCCCGGCGGCGCCGTCCCCACCGGCACGTCGCCGGCGAACCGTTCGAGCAGCCGTTCCCGCCGCCACGCCCCGCGCCGCAGGTCCAGCACCGCCATCCGGCACGTCCCCAGCACGAACTGCGGCAGCTTGGCCGCCTCCCGCAACCGCCCCGCCCGCACCGCCTCGAGCACCGTCAGCAGCACCTGCTGCGTCAGGTCTTCGGCCGCCGTCTCGTCGCGCAGGTGCCGCAGCCCGTACAGCCGGATCCGCGGCGCCATGCGCATCACCTCTTCTTCCGTACTCATCCTTTTTTCCGTAACGCGCCCGCCCCTCGCGACACATTCGGTTATCGCACAAAGGAGCATCGACTTGAATACCACCCCCCGCATCGACGAAATCGCCGCCGGACTCTACCGCATCTCCACCCCAACCGACGTTCTGCCCGGCGGCTTCACCTTCAACACGTTCCTGCTCGACGACGACGAACCGCTGCTCTTCCACACCGGCTACCGTGGCCTCGCCGCCTCGACGATGGAGGCCATCGCGCGGGTCATGCCGCTCGAACGCCTCCGCTGGATCGGCGGTTCCCAC
The DNA here is from genome assembly GCA_964393235.1 of uncultured Solibacteraceae bacterium. Lineage (GTDB taxonomy): Bacteria > Acidobacteriota > Terriglobia > Bryobacterales > Bryobacteraceae. The sequence goes on from CAYMTH010000081.1 coordinate 1,959, forward strand.
TTCGAGGGCGACGAATACGGCGCGCTCCAGGAGCTGCTCGCCGCCGCCCCGCACGCCACTCCTTTCGGTTCCGCGATCGGCGCGCTCACCTCCCTCAACGACTTCGCCGGCCGCCCGGCCCGCGGCCTCGCCGACGGCGAACAGTTCTCCACCGGCTCCCGCCGCCTCGAGTGGATCTACACGCCCCACGTCCCCCACGGCTGGGACTGCGGCGTTCTGTTCGACGCCTCCTCGCAAACTCTCCTCTGCGGCGACCTCTTCACCCAGGCCGGCGGCGACCTCCCCCCGGTCACCGGCTCCGAAATCCTGACCGCCAGCGAGGCCATGCGCGGCATGATGGACTACTTCGCCCACGGCGCCTCCACGGCCCCCATTCTCGACCGACTGGCGGCCCTCTCTCCCGCGCTCCTCGCCTGCCAGCACGGCAGCGCCTTCCGGGGCGACGGCGCCGCGCTCCTGCGCGAGCTCAAGGCGCGAGTTCAACCCTAGGGCCTTAGGAAAAATCTGGAAAATCGCCCTAGGAGCCTCAACTTATCCCTCTCGCCCGACGATATAGCAATTAAGCCGCGGAACGTATCGACGGCATACGGAAGAGAGAAACGATGAACAAACTGAAGAACTTTGCCCTGACGGTCCGTGTCTGGAACGACACCAAGGGCCAGGACTTGATTGAATACGCCCTGATGGCCGGCTTCGTGGCCGTCGCCGCTGGCGCCATCATGCCCGGTGTTTCGGAAAACATCAGCCAGATCTTCTCGAAGATCTCGAGCTCGATGGGCAACGCCGCCAGCCAGGGCTCCTAAGCCGCGGCTCCAACCCCCAAAAACGGAAAGGCCCCCTCGCTCGAGGGGGCCTTTTTTCTGTTTCCGGGACCCTCAAGTAATAAACTAAAGGGACCACGGATATGCGACGGCCAGACGCCCACTCCTTCTTCGAGTTCCTCGCCAGGGAGTATCCCGAATGGTGCGAAGTGATCGTCGATATCGGCGTGGAACGGGACTCCCCGTTTTTGCGCGAGAACTTCCCGCGTTCCAGGCACATTCTGGTCGAGTGCGAAAAGTCATACCATCCGCAGATCGCGCAGCGGTACGAGGGAATCGACCATGAGCTGGTGTACGCCGGCGTCGGCGCCGAATACGGCAACTTCCACCTGTTCAAGAGCTCCATCCGGCCCGACGGTGAGACCACCCACACGTTCCTGGAAACCGACGCGGCGCGGGCGGCCAAGCGGATCGCCGGCGGCCACACCGACTACGAACTGGTGAACGTCATCCCCGCCGACCACCTGTACCGCACCTACCAGCTCCCGGACCGCAAATACATCACGAAGATCGACATCGACAGCATCGAGCACAAGGTGATCGAAGCCTCGGAGCTGCTGTTTCCGAACAGCGCGATTGTGATGGTGGAATGCCCGCTCTGGTGGCGGGAAGGGTTTGCGATGCGCTATGCGGCGGCGGAGCGGAAGGGCTTGCGGCTGATCGATATCGTGTCGCCGTGCTACTACAAGGATCGCCTGTGGCAGGTGGATCTGATCTTCATCAACGAGGCGCTGGCGCCTGAATTTCACGCCAATCCCCACCCGGTGGACCCCAGCCGCTGGCAGGGGTCCTGGTGAGGCGTTCGTTTCCCGCTTAGTTGGTGATGTCGTGCGTCGTCGACTGCTCGCGGATGGGCAGGTACACCTTGTACCATTCCTTCTGCGCCGGGCTGTCGGTGTAGTTCTTCAGCGCCGCTTCGTCCTTGAACTCCATCACGATCGCGTGCGTGTAGCCCGCGCCCTGCACCTTGATCGCCCGCGTCCAGATGCTCGTGATCCCGGGATACGTGTTCGCCACCTTCTCGGCGCCCTTCAGCGCGGCCGCGATCTGCTCCGGCGTCGTGCCCGCCTTCCACTTGATCGTCACCACGTGGATCACCGAGCTCGGCTTCTCGGCCGCCACCGCCGTGCCCATCGTCAGGGCCAGCGCCGCCACAGCCGTCAAAATCAGTTTCTTCATGATTGGATTTGCCTTTCTTTGAAACCCTGCCAGTGCTCGCATACGATGATCGAGTTGGCCGGGTTGTTGGGATCGTATTTTGCCGTTGCCGTCCCCACCAGTTGCTCGGCTGGGCGCGGCAAATAGTCCGCCAGCGTCGAAATGTCCTGCGTGGTGTCGTAAGCCACGCCGGCTATTTCGTAGCCGTACTGCAGAATCGATGCATCCGCCTGATAGATAGTTGCCTCGGTCAGGCGCCCATTCACGTGCAGGCGGATGCGCCGCCGGCGTTCCCGCTCCTCGGGGGAGCGGGTGCGCCGGATATATCGCGTCACTATCCATACCAAAGCCCCGGTGGCGAGGACGCCGACCGCCGCGGGCGCGGCTAGAGGTATGTTCACAAGCGGTTCTTACTTGTTGCCGAAGACCTTCGCGTAGTCCTTGAGGAACGCGTCGAGGCCCTTGTCGGTCAGCGGGTGGTTGAACAGCATGTCGAGCGTCTTGAACGGGAGCGTCCCGATGTGGGCGCCGGCCTTCGCCGCCTGGATCACGTGGTTCGGCGTGCGCAGGCTGGCCGCCAGGATCTGCGTCTTGAAGCCGTAGTTCTTGTAGATCTGCACCAGGTCGTTGATCAGGATCATGCCGTCGGCGCCCATGTCGTCGATGCGGCCCACGAACGGGCTGATGATGTACGCCCCGGCCTTGGCCACCAGCAGGCCCTGGCCGGCCTGGAAGCAGAGCGTCACGTTCGTCCGGATGCCTTCGCTCTCCAGCGTCTTGCAGGCCTGCACACCGTCGCGGATCAGCGGCAGCTTCACCACGATGTTCTTGTGGATCTTCGAGAGCTTCCGGCCCTCTTCCACCATCGCCTTATACTCGGTCGCCACCACTTCGGCGCTGATGTCGCCGTCGACGATGTCGCAAATCGCGCGCACCTGTTCTTCGATCGGACGCCCTTCCTTGGCGATCAGCGACGGATTCGTCGTCACGCCGTCGACAATGCCCCACGACGCGCCCTTCTTGATCTCCTCGAGGTTCGCGGTATCCAGAAAAATCTTCATTCGGTTGTCTCCTTCAAAAATCTTGCGTTACTCGGCGACGATGGTGTTCTCCACCTGGCCCACGCCAGGGACCACCACGCGCACCACACTGCCCACCTGCATCGGGCCGACCCCTTCCGGGGTCCCCGTCGCGATCAAATCGCCGGGTTCCAGCGTCAAAAACTGCGTAACGTAGGCCAGAATAGCACCCGGCGGGAAGATCATGTTCTCGACCGGCGCATCCTGAACGCACTTGCCGTCCAGCCACGTCTGCACCCGCAGCCCGTCGAAATCCACCTCGCCGGCCGGCACCGCCCAGCGCCCCGTCGGGCAGAAGGTGTCGAACCCCTTGCCGCGCGTCCACTGCCCGTCCTTGCGCTGCAGGTCCCGCGCCGTCACGTCGTTGACGCAGGTGTAGCCCCACACGTATTCGCGCCAGTCCTCGGCCCGCACGTTCCGCGCCCGCTTGCCGATGATCAGCCCCAGCTCGCCCTCGTAATGCAGGTTCTGCGACAGCTTCGGGTAGACCACGCCGTCGCCGTCGGCCACCAGCGACGAGGGCGGCTTCAGGAAGATGAGCGGCTCGGTCGGGATGTCGTTGCCGAGCTCCTTGGCGTGCTCGGCGTAGTTGCGGCCGACGCAGACGATCTTCGACGGGCCCGCCGCCGGCAGCAGCTTCACGCTCGCGAGCGCCACGGGTTCGCCGGCCGGTTCCGGCGCGAACAGCCCGCCGACGGGCTGAATTTTGTCGTCGCCGACGAGGATGCCGTAGCGCGCGCCGGCCGCGTCGGTCAGCGTCGGGGGCGCGTTCAAATCGAGGGTAAAACGGACAAATCGGGTCACGGTACGGTGATCTCCACTTCCTGGGATGTCGGGCTCTGGTTCTTGCGCAGGTCGATGGCCGTCACCTGGTACCGGTAGCGGGCGCCGCGCTCGATCTTGGAGTCGGTGTAGGCGGGAGCGTCCACGAACGGCGCCACGACGGCGAACTTCCCGTCGGCGCCCGCGCGCAGAACGCTATAGCCGAGGATATCGGGTTCCGGGTTCGGATTCCACGTCAGCTCCACCGTCCCCGCCCCTGCGATGGCCGACAAACCCGCCGGCGCGCCCGGCGCAAACCGGTCTTCCACGGTCACCGAAACCGGCCGCGACCGCTTGCCCTGCGCCTTCGCCCCGCGCGCCTGAATCTCGTATTTATAGCTCTTGCCGAGCTCCGCCCGCCGGTCGACGTACTCGCCGCCCGTGCCTTCGCCAAGCAGCGCGTCGTCGCGGTACACCAGCACCGCGCCCGCGTGGCCGGTCCACCGGACCACCGCGCCCGCCGGATGCGAATCGGCCGTGAAATCCGGCGTCACCACCGGCGTTTCGATCTTCAGCGTCACCAGGTTCGACCACGCCGACGTCCGGCCCTTCTTGTTCGCCAGCCGCACCGCCGCGACGATCTCCTGTCCGGCGAACTCCCGCACGTCCAACTCGGCTTCCGCCGGGCCCGGTTTCTCCGCTTCGACCGTCACCACCTGCGCCGTGGCCGCCCAGGCGTCCTGGTTCCAGCCGCTTTCCGGGTTCCGCCCCACGGGCAGCTCCACCCCGCCGAGTTCGGCGATGGGCAGGTTTTCGGTGGTCTTCGGCGGAATCGTGAACGCCACCGTGAGCTTCGATTCCACCTGCTGCAGCCGCAGATCCTGCACCGGCTGCGGAATGTTCAACGCGGGCGGCAACGGATCGCCGACATAACCGCACGAAGCGGCCAGCGTTGCGATTCCGATTGCCAGTGCCCAGCGTCTCACAGGATGTACTTGCTCAGGTCCTGGTCCTTGACGATCCCCGCCAGCTGCTTCTGCACGTACTTGGCGTCGATCTTGATGTTCTTCTTCTTCAGGTCCGGCCCCTCGAAGCTGATCTCTTCGAGCACCTTTTCGAGAATCGTATGGAGCCGGCGCGCGCCGATGTTCTCCATCACCTCGTTGACCTGCGTCGCCAGCAGCGCGATCTCCTTGATCGCATCCTCGGTGAACGTCAGCTTGATGCCCTCGGTTTCGAGCAGCGCCTGGCACTGCTTGATGAGCGCGTTCTTCGGCTCGCGCAGGATGCGGATGAAATCCTCCTGCGTCAGCGACTTCAGCTCCACCCGGATCGGGAACCGCCCCTGCAGCTCCGGAATCAGGTCCGACGGCTTCGAGACGTGGAATGCGCCGGCAGCGATGAACAGGATGTGATCCGTCCGCACGAAGCCGTAGCGCGTGTTCACCGTCGTGCCTTCGACGATCGGCAGGATGTCCCGCTGCACGCCCTCGCGCGACACGTCCGGCCCCTGCCCGCCTTCCCGGCCGGCGATCTTGTCGATCTCGTCCAGGAACACGATGCCCGATTTTTCCACCCGTTCGATCGCCGTCCGCGTGACGACGTCCATATCGACGAGCTTCTGCTCTTCTTCCTGAATCAGGTAGTCGAGCGCCTCCTGCACCGGCATCTTCCGCTTCCGCGTCCGCGACCCGAACAGCGCCGGCAGCATGTCCTTGAAGTTGGACATGTCCATGTCGTCCGGCCCCGGGCCGTTGCCCGGCGAGGCGATGAACTCGAACGCCGGCATACGGTCCTTCACGTCGATCTCGACGGTCTGATCGTCGAGCTTGCCCGCGTGCAGCTTCTCGCGCAGTTTCTCGCGCGACTTCGCTTCGGTCTCGGACGGCTCCGACTGCGGCGGCAGCAGGATGTCGAGCAGCCGCTCCTCCGCGTTCCGTTCCGCGCGCTCCTCGACCTCGTCGAGCTTCTCGTCGCGGATCATGTCGATCGCGATTTCGACCAGGTCCCGGATCATCGATTCGACGTCCCGGCCCACATAGCCGACCTCGGTGAACTTGCTCGCTTCCACCTTCAGAAACGGCGAGTTCGCCAGCTTGGCCAGCCGGCGCGCGATCTCCGTCTTGCCGACGCCGGTCGACCCGATCATGAGAATGTTCTTCGGCATGACGTCTTCCGCCATGTCCGGGTCCAGCCGCTGGCGGCGCATGCGGTTGCGCAGCGCCACGGCCACGGCGCGCTTGGCGTCCGCCTGGCCGACGACGTACTTATCGAGTTCCCGCACGATCTCGCGCGGCGTCAACTCGTCGAGCAGCGGCGCTTCGTCGGCGCCGTTGCCGTGCTGCGAGGGCAGGTAGATGACCATTTAGCCGAGCTCCTCGTAGATCACGTTCAGATTCGTGTAGATGCAGATGTCGCCGGCGATCTTCATCGCCTTCTCGGCGATCTCGCGCGCCGAAAGCTCCGTGTTTTCATAGAGCGCGAGCGCCGCCGCCTTGGCGAACGGCCCGCCCGACCCGATCGACGCGAGCGCCTCGTCGGGCTCGATCACGTCGCCGTTGCCGGACAGGATGTAGGTCTTTTCGAGGTCGGCCACCAGCAGCAGCGCCTCCAGGTGGCGCAGCACTTTGTCGGTGCGCCAGTCCTTGGCCAGTTCGACCACGGCGCGCTCCAGCTTGCCGTTGTGCTGCTCCAGCTTCGTCTCGAACCGGGAAAACAGGGAGAAGGCGTCGGCCGTCGAGCCGGCGAAGCCGGAAAGAATCTTGCCATTGTAGAGGCGCCGCAGCTTGCGGGCGCCCGCCTTCAGGACTTCGCTGCCGAGGGTAACCTGGCCGTCGGCGGCCATGACGACTTTGCCGTTCCGCCGGACAGCGAGGACCGTTGTGGAACGGATACGCGGGGACATATTACTCAATCTTCTATTCTACCGTGAACAGCTCTCCGGCCGGGACATGGCCCACCGGCACCTCCGGCACGAACCCCCGCACCCACTCGGCCGCTTCCTTCATCCCGCCCTCCTCGCTGATCGCGTGCCCCAGCACGATGAGGCCCTTCTTCTGCCCGCTCGCGATCTGATCCTGCACGTACTCGTACACCTCCCACTCCCGCGCCTCGCCGATCACCAGCACGTCCGCGCTCGCCAGCTGCCGCATCGACCCCTGCAGGTTCGCGTACCCCGGCCCCAGCGCGATCCGCCCCACCTTCATCCCCGGATCCCCGATCACCCGCACCGCCCGGATCCCCAGCCGCTTCTTCACCGCCGCCGCCAGTTCCCTCAGCGTCAGCCCCTCCGGCATGCCTTTCTCCCAGCCGAGCGCCTTCATCATCCCCACCCGGATCCCGTCCGGCCGCCGCATGTGCCAGTGGTCGTGGAACCGGAAGATGACGATGTTGTGCTTCTCGATGAACGCCTTTTTCGCCAGAACGGTCGGGTCGTTGGCCGTCGCCGCCGTCGAATCGTCGCCCAGGTAGAAGGTCGGCTCGTGGGTGACGATCATGTTCTTCCCCTCGGCCACGGCCTTCTGCAATACCTCCAGCGTCGACATGAACGTCGTCGCGATGCCGGTCACCGGCGTTTCCATCGTGCCCGACTTCAGCGTGTCCACCGTCTGCTCCCGCCACGGCACCGCCACTTCCTTCTGAATCCGCCGCACCACGTCGCCCGCCGTCAAGCCCGCTCCGTCCAGCCGCTGCACGCGGATGTCCCGGAACCAGATGGTCTGCTTCGGCTGGCACTGGAAGCCGATGTGCCCCGCGCGATGCTGCGGCTCCCGCGCGTCCAGCACCGTCTGCCCGTTCAGCTTCACCAGAAAATGGTCGCCCCGCGCGGTGATGTCGAACTGGTTCCACTCGTTCGCCTTGATCTTCGCCGGCCCCGCCTTCACCGATCCGACCAGCGACCCGGTCAAATACCCCTGCGGCTGCATGTCCCAGATCTGCAGCTCGTACCCGGTCACGTGCGGCTGCCCTTCCTTCTGCGACCGCAGGAACACGCCCGAGTTGACATCCGCCGGGCCCTTGAACTCCAGCTGCAGCCGGAAATCCCGGAAGCTCGCGTCCGTCGACACCCAGCCGGACTCCTTCCCGCCGCAGTAAATGGCGCCGTCGCGCACGCTCCAGTCGCCGGTGCCGGGCGCGGAAAAGGTCGCGCGCGGCGTCCAGCCGTTGAGCGTCTTGCCGTCGAACAGCGGCGTCCAGGTCTGCCCCGGCGCGGCCAGGGCGAGCAGCAGAAACAGGGCGGATCTCATCGGGGAGGAGTGTATCAATTTCCGCTGGGCCCGAAGAGCCCGAACCAGAACGCCTTGCCCGACGGCAGCGGGACGATTGTCTCCGAGGCGAGCGGCAGGCCCGCGGCGGCCTGGAACGCGGCCGGATCCAGCAGCCGGAACCGGTCCTTCAGCCCCTGGATGGACGCGAAGCCGGTGGGCGCGACGCCCGCCTGCGCGGCGCTCGGCAGTTGCAGGACCACGGAGAGATGTCCGCCCGGCGCGACCAGCCGCCGCGCGTTGGCCAGGCAGCGGTCCGCGCCGGCATGCTCGAAGATCAGCGCCGCGTGCACCAGCTTGGCCGGGGCGCAGGGCGGGTCGGCGGCAGCGGCCAGGTCGCACTGGTGCAGTTCCGCGCCGGGATAGCGCGCGGCGGTCGCGGCCAGGTAGCCGGGGTGAATGTCGATGCCGGCCACGCGGCGCGTCACGGCCGGGTCGATGGCGTCCAGCCCGTTGCCGCCGGCCACGCCGAGTACGACGACGGACGCGGGCCGCGTGAAGTCGAGCGCGAGCCGGAACAGGTCACGCAGGGGCCCCAGCTGCGCAACGCCCTCGGCCGACATGTGCCCTTCGTAGTCGGCGAGCGGGACGTCCAGCCAGGGGCTGCTCACGACTGGCCCAGCAGCGTGCGGATTACGTCAGCGGCCGTGTAGTGGGTCTGCCCGGGCGGCAGGAACCGCTTCACCGTGACGACGTCGTCGCCGGCCGTCAGCAGGCCCGGCTCGTGATGACGCCCGCCGGCGCGCACCTGCCCCAGCCCGATGTTCGCCATCAGCCCGTTGCACAGGCAGAGCCGGCCGTGCGCGTCTTCCGGGTTCCCGCCCTTGGCTTCGAACAGCGTTACCGGTTCCCCGGCGCAGCGGAAGCCGATGTCGCCGCTATCGGTCTTGTAGGCTTCGCGGAGGTAGCCGAGGTCGCAGATGCGCGGGCGGTCGGCGTAGACATCGGGCGCGGCCACGGTCTCCTCGTGCTGCACCACCTTGAACGGGAAGCCGGTGGGCGAGGCCAGCGGGTCGGTCTTCAGCTTGTAGTCCCCGGTGAGCACGCTCTGCTTCAGGTGGTCCGACAGGCCCGATTCGTCGCAGAAGGCGAACGCCGTGCCGACCTGAATGCCGCTGGCGCCTTCCGCCAGCGCTTCCTTCACCTTCTCCGGCGAGCCGAAGCCGCCGGCCAGCCAGAACGGGATGCCGAGCTCGCGCATCTTGGCCAGGTCGACCACGTCGCGCTCTCCGTAAACCGGTTCGCCGTTGGCGTCGAGCTGCATCTTCCCGCGCGGCGGCGCGTTGTGCCCGCCCGCCGTCGGCCCTTCGATGATGAAGCCGTCCACGCGCCCGTTGGCCTTTTTCGCCAGCGTCACGGCCAGCGTGTTCGAGGCGATGATCGGCAGGCAGTAGGGCCGCCGGAGCACGGGCGGCTCGCCTTCGATGTAGTCGGCCGGGCGGAAGGTCATCGTCGTGTCGTCGTCCGGACCGGCGCCGACGACGTAGAGCGGGTAGGTCGCCTCTTCGTTCGCGGCGAGCTTGTCGAGCACGCCCGGCAGGCGGATCGGGATCCCGGCGCCCATCAGAACGGCGTCGACGCCGGCGAGCAGCGCGCCGTAGATCGACGGCAGGTGTGGAATCTGAATCTTCTCCAGGTAGTTGATTCCCACCTGGTTGCCGTGGCCTTCTTTCGCCAGGAAGACCTCGACGAAATTGCCGACGATGCAGAGCTCCTGCAGTTCGCGCGGGTTGTCCTTCTGGTGCAGCGGCGTGCGGATGTAGGACTGGTCCGGAGCCTTGCCGCCGGGGATGTAGAACCGCCGCCAAACGCGCGCGGCCATGGCCGGAAACGGGAAATGGTCGAGGGCGCGGCGGATGTGTCCGCCCTGGTCGCCGTCCTGCAGTCGGCGGGCGAGAACCTGGTCGAGGGCGGTGCCGGAGACGACGCCGAGTTGGCCGAGCGCGGAGACGGCGTTGGCCAGCCGCCAGCTCGAAACTCCTACTCCCATCCCCCCCTGAATGATCACCGGTAGCCGCATGGCCCCAGTATGGCACGCGGATGCAAGCGCTTGCCATAAGGGGTTGCCAGGAGGGGTACGGAGCGTTGTATAGTGTGTCGCACCAGGAGGAACCGTC
>CAYMTH010000082.1:0-3108 GCA_964393235.1 uncultured Solibacteraceae bacterium
GGAGCGCGGGGATCCAGACGGCTACGAAGGCGGTGAGCGTTAGCGCGAGCGGGACGGCGACGAAGACGAGCGGGTCCGATGCTTCGACGCCGAAGAGGAACGTCTTGATAAAGCGGGCGAGACCCCATGCGGCGGCCGCGCCGATGGTGACGTACCAGTCCCCGGGGCTGTTGTTGAGGCCCATGGCGGCGCGCAGGTTCCAGCGCGGGGTGAGCGAGGCGAGCACCTGCCCCTGGTAGATGTTTACCTGGCCGGCCGTCGGCGTGCCCATGAAGTTCGCGGGGGTGACCGTCAACCGGCGCGTGACGCCCGCATCGAGGAACGAAACGGTGCCGTTGTCGACGGGCCGGCCCGCAGAGTCGCGGAGATCAGAGGTGTAGGCGTCCCAGCCTTCCTGACGGGACTGGCGGAAGTGCTGGAAGGTGGCGAAGACCTTCGGCGAGAAGGTGTATTCGAGACGGGCGCGTTTGGCCTCCTGGTTGAACCAGTCGCGGCCGCGCATGCCGACCTGGTAGGTGACGCCGCCGGAGGGAGTGAGCCAGCGGGTCACGCCGGTTACGGGGATGCCGCCGGAGGTGGCCGTGACCGGGGTCCGGAGGACCTCCTGCGGGGCGTATCCGCCGGTCTGGAAACGGCTGTAGCCGAGGCTGACGCCCAGCCGGTCAAAGAACCGGTCGGCGACACGGGCCGAATACTGCATGGTCTCGCGGTTGCCATACTGGCCCGAGAATTCGAAGTGCCGCTTCTGGATGGGACGGGTGATCATGTTGACGACGCCACCCATGGCGTTACCGCCGTACAGCGAGGAGAAGGGGCCGCGCGCCACCTCGACGCGTTCCATCTCGCTGACGGAAAAGGTCGACCAGTTCACCGAACCGATGTAACTGTTATTCACCGGTTGCCCGTCCAGCAGAATCAGCGTACGGTTCTGGCCGCCGCGGCCGGCGAACCCTCTCAGCCCGAGGCCAAAATCGTTGTCTGACGGCCCCTTGGTGCGAATGGCGATCACGCCTTCCACCTGCGTCAGCGCCTGGTCGATCTGACGGATGTTCCTGCCTTCCAGTTCCTTGCGATCGACGACGGCCGTCGAAACGGGGGAGCGGTCAATCTCCATCGGGCTGCGGGTACCGGTTACGGTGACGGAGGTCTTTACCGGGGCGAGTTTCTCCTGTTCAGCGACCTGCGCAGACAGCGACGCCGCGGTCGCGATGAGGACCCAGATGGAAAAGATCATGCATATATTGATAACAGCCGATCAATAATAATGCAAGAGCAATCTCATTAGTGGTAGTCCCTGGCGTCCAGGGAGATCCGCACCAGTTCCTGATCGTTCCTCGCCACGATGTGGCGATTGGCGAAGGCGGGGTGTGCCCAGACGACGGCGCCGAATTCGCGGCGCCCGCCGGGCGGGGAAGTGGGCGTGAGGATCTTGCGGCGCCCGATCTCTTCGTAACCGGCGGGCGAGAGGCGGGCGAAGATCAATTCGCCGCGATCATTGAACAGGATCGTCCGGCCACCCTGGCGGACGAGCCACGCGGTGACGTTGCGGGCGCGTTCGACGGTGGCGGCTTGTGATTCCCAGACGCGTTCGCCGGTGGAGCGGCGCAGGCAGCGCAACTGGCCGTAGCTGCAGATGCCGTACACGTAGTCGCCGTCGATGACCGGCTGGCTCATCAGCGCGTGTAGCTTGTCGGGGCGGACGTCGTTGCCGCCCTGGCTGGCCCAGCGGAGGTGCGGGGCGCCGGCGCCGCGTTCGAGCAGGCGGGTGCCGTCGAAAAACCCGGAGACGAGGAGGTCCGCGCCGTCCCAGGCCGGCGTCATGATGGGCGTGTTCATCGTGATGCGGAAGGGGTGGGTCCAGCGGACGGCGCCAGTGGCGGGGTCGAGCGCGTCGATGGCGGTGGTGTGCCAGACGATTACCTCGGGGCGCGGGCCGGGGATGAGGACCGGCTGCGAGTAGCCGGGCTCCGAGTTCTCCGACGACAGCGCGCGCCACAGCACCTTGCCGGTGCGTTTGTCGAAGGCGATGACCTTCGCGTCGCCCTTGCCGGCGGCGACGGCAATCAACCTGTCGCCCACGACGAGCGGCGCGGACGACAGGCCCCAGCCGGGGACCGTGGCCTGGAAGTCGCGGACGAAATCGGCCGCCCAGAGTTCGCGGCCGTCGTTCGCGCGCAGGCAGCGGAGGGCGCCCATCGCGCCGAGGACGTAGACGCGGCCGTCGTCGACGGTGGGCGTGGCGCGGGGGCCGTTGGCGTAGTCGAGCCCGCGGTAATCGGCGGGCCATTCGCGGGACCAGAGAATACGGCCGGACTTTTCGTCGAGGGCGAGGAGGCGCTCGACGGCGCTAGTGCCGGCGCCGCGCTCGTGATCGAGCACGAAGACACGGCCGCCGGCGACGGCGGGTCCTGAGTAGCCGGCGCGGACCGGCACGCGCCAGGACACCTTCAGCTCGCCCGCGGGGAAGCGTTCGAGAATTCCCGATTCATTCCAGACGCCCTGGCGCCCGGCGCCGCGCCATTCGGGCCAGTCGGCGGCGGAGGCGGCGGCGAGGAGGAGAAAGAGCGCGGCGCGCATGGGTCAGGCGCCGAAGAGGCCGTTGCGGCGGGCTTCGTCGAGGCGGGCTTCCATGTAAGCCCAGAGCGCGGGGCAGCCGGCCTCGATGGGCGGGCCGATGCGGCGGACGACGCGTTCATGGGAGATGCCGTTTTCGCGCCAGCTCTGGCCGTTGTTGGCGAGATTGAGCAGCGCGGGCATAGCGCGGTCGGCGGCGTTGGCGAAGCGGGCTTCGGGGGTCTCGGCCTTTTCGAACTCCTCCCAGAGGGCGAGCAGATGTTCGGCCTGGCCGGCGGGCAGCAGGCCGAAGATGCGGCGCACGGCGGCGAGTTCGGCGGCCTTGCGCTCCTCCCAGCCGTGTTCGGCGAAGACGATGGTGTCGCCGGTGTCGATCTCGCCGATGTCGTGGACGAGGAGCATGCGGATGACGTGGTTGATGTCGACCGGCTCGGGGGCGTAAGGCGCGAGCGAGTAGGCGAGCAGCGTGATCTGCCAGCTGTGTTCGGCCGAGTTTTCGTAGCGGTCGAGGCCGAGCGGGCGCACCTTGCGCGT
>CAYMTH010000082.1:3118-12157 GCA_964393235.1 uncultured Solibacteraceae bacterium
AGTTCGAGGATGAAATCAATGATCGGCTGCATGTTGGGCGGTGCGGCGGGCGAACTGGTCTTCGTAGAGCGAGGCGGGCAGCAAAGTGTCGCCGCGGCCGGCGCCTTCGACGAAATCTTCCGGAGCCGTGTCGACCGTGCTCGCCACCGGGGAAGTGTAGCGGAACGAGAAGGGCGCCGTGCGGACGCGGTCCGCCGGGCCGCGGGTGCCGATGACGTAGCCCCAGCCGTGCTGCTGCGAATTGACGATGTACGGGCGGTTGTTCATGTAGCGGAGGCCGTGGGTGTTCCAGAAAACGGACTGCGTGGTGGTGACGCCGTGGTAGTCCGGCGTGCCGTAGGGGCGCACGGTGGCGTCGATGTAGTCGCCGTCGAGCGTCAGGTTGTCGAGGAGATTGGCCATCGACAGGTGCATGTGGAAGTCCGAGGGGAGGGACGGATTGTTGGAGCGGCAGTGGAGGATCACGTTGCCGGAGGCGGTCATCGACTTGAAGTCGAAGGCGTGGCGCTGGCGGTTGGCGATGTTATTGCGCAGCAGGTTTTCATTGCCCTGGAGCGTGAAGCCGTAGCCGTTGCCGCCGCCGCCGCGGTACTGCGGGTTTTCGAAGACGCAGTCCTCTACGGTGATGCCGCGCGTCTGGTTGAGCAGGATGCCGTTGGAGACCAGGTGGATGCCGCTTTCGTTGCCGGCGGGCTGGTAGGTGTGGATGCGGCGGGCCCAGCCGTAGACGGCCTGGCGGAAGACGATGGCGTGCGCGCCGTGGACTTCCCAGGCGCCGGTGCCGTTGCGCGTGTAGTCCTCTTCGCCGAAGCCGGTGAGCTTGGATTCGGCGTTGCCGATGGAGAAGTCCTCGAGGCCGACGCCCTCGATGTGCGCGCGGGTTTTGTAGATGCGGGCGTTGTCGCGCAGCAGGAGCGGGTAGCGGGTGGGGGCGTCGATGCGGATCTCGGCGTTTTCGGCGTCGATGGCGACGATCTGGCGGTAGAAGGTGGGGCCGGGCTGGCGGGCCGTGGTCCACCAGCCGGTCATCTGGTGTTCGGCGAGAAACTCTTCGGTGGCGTTGGAGCGGACGACGATCCAGTCGCCTTCGGCGAGGCCGTCGACGGAGGCGAGTTTGAGGCGCAGGGTAGGTTGGGCGTAGCCCTCGGCGAGGCGGACGGTGGTGTTGGCGAGGACGGTGGTCCAGGAGGCGGCGTTGCGCGGGGCGACGCGGATGATCTCGCGGCCGCGCATGCGGGGCGTGTCGTTGTAGAGAAACGTGACGCCGGGGCCGGCGCCGCGGAGGAGGACGTGGTTGTGGCGGATCCAGAGCGCGTAGGGATCGTCGCCGCGCGGGGCGAGGCGGTAGGTTCCGGCGGGGATGTAGACGATGCCGCCGCCGGCCTCGCCGACGGAGTCGAGGGCGGCCTGAATGGCGGCGGTGGAATCGGACTCGCCGGAGGGATCGGCGCCGAATTCGGCCACGGCGTCGGCGACGCGCTCGGCGCCGTTGGCGGGGGCATCGGGGATGGGGCGCTCGCCGCGCCAGTAGCCGGCGTAGCTGAAGTCGTGCAGGAACCGGCCGGCGTCGTCCTGGAAGCCGGGCGTCCAATCCTGCGGGTAGAGCGAGGAGCGCCAGGTTTCAGCGTCCTGCGCGGCGGCGGCCGCCAGCAGGGCGAGGGCCGCCAAGGGGTGGAAAATGCGCATCTCTCGGCTTCATTTTCGACGATGGCGCCGCCGATGGCAATCGGCCCGGCATATATTAGAAGCCTATGCGCGCGCTTGCCGTTGCTCTCCTGGCGGTCCCGTTGCTGGCCCAGCATGGCCGCTATCTCAGCGATTCGAATCATCCGTCGATCGGAAATCCGCAGGCGATTGCGGCGGGGACGAAGCTCTTCATGGGCTCCTGCGCCGGTTGCCACGGGCCGGACGGCGGCGGCGGGGCGCGCGGGCCGAACCTGGTGCGCCGTTCGCTGTGGCACCCGCTGAGCGACGAAGCGATCTTCGGGGTGATCCGCAAGGGCGTTCCCGGGACCGACATGCCGCCGACGAAACTGACCGACGAGCAGACCTGGAACCTGGTGGCGTTCATTCACGCCCTGACCGGACCGGCGAGCACCAATCCCGTTCCCGGCGACGCCGAAGCGGGCAAGGCCGTTTACTGGGGCGCCAAGGCCGGCTGCGGCAACTGCCATGCGATTCGCGGGCAGGGCGGGCGCATGGGGCCGGACCTGAGCAACATCGGCGGCAGCCGGCCGCTGGCGGTGATCCGGGAGTCGATCGTCGAGGCCGGGAAGGATCTGTTCTACCTGGGCAACGAAGCGGCGACGGTGGAGTTGAAGAACGGACAGACGCTACGCGGGGTGGCCAAGAACCGGAGCAATTATTCGCTTCAGCTGGTGGATGAGCGGGGCAAGCTGCACCTGATTTCGATGGCGGATGTGAAGCAGATGACGATCTCGGAAACGACGCCGATGCCGACCGATTACGGGACGCGGTTGAGCCGCGCCGAACTGCGGGATCTGCTGGCGTACCTGGCTGCGCAGGATATCCGCGCCGGGGAGAGAAAGGGTTCGAAGTGATGAAGCGGGCGACGATTCTGAGCATGGTTCTGGCGCTGGGCGCGATGGCCCAGGTGCGGCACGAGGATGTGGCGAAGGGCGCGGGCGAGGATTGGCTGACGTACGCCGGCACGTACTCCGGCTGGCGGTACAGCCCGCTCGACCAGATCACGGCGGAGAACGCGAAGAACCTGGTGCCGAAGTGGGTCTACCATGTGCCCGGGGCGCGCGGCCTGCGCAGTTCGCCGATCGTTTACAAGGGCGTGCTGTACATTACCAACACGAACTCGGTGTACGCGATCGACGCGCGCAGCGGGCGGCTGGTGTGGCAGTACGCGGACCCGCGGGCGCAGAAGGGCGGCGTCAATCGCGGCGCGGCGATCTGGGGCGACAAGATCTATTTCACGACCAGCGACAACTACCTGGTGGCGCTCGACCGGCATACCGGCGGGCTGCTCTTCAACAAGAAGTTCGCCGACGTGGAGCAGGGCACGACGTCGACCTCGGCGCCGGTGGTGGCGAAGGGCAAAGTGATCGTCGGCAGCGCGGGCGGCGACAGCGGTATGCGCGGCTTCATCATGGCGCTGTCGGCGGAGACCGGCGAGACGCTGTGGAAGACCTACACGGTGCCGGCGCGCGGGGAGAAGGGCGCCGAGTCGTGGGGCAACCTGATCGAGTGGGGCGGCGGCGCGGCGTGGCTGTCCGGCACCTACGATCCGGAACTCAACATGCTGTACTGGACGACCGGCAATCCGTGGCCGGACTATAACGGCGCCGTGCGGCCCGGCGACAACTTGTACACCTGCTCGCTGCTTGCGCTCGATCTCGACACCGGGAAGATGAAGTGGTACTTCCAGTTCACGCCGCACGACACGCACGATTGGGATGCGCAGAGCTGGCCGGTGCTGGTCGATACCGAGATCCGCGGCCAGAAGCGGAAGGCGGTGCTGCACGCGAACCGCAACGGCTATTTTTACGCGCTCGACCGCGTGACCGGCGAGTTCCTGCGCGCGACGCCGCTGATCGACAAGATCACGTGGGCGAAGGGCATCGACGATAAGGGGCGTCCGATGACGCTGCCGAACAGCGAGCCGACGGCGCAGGGCAACTGGGTCTGCCCGAGCGTGAAGGGGGCGACGAACTGGATGGGGCAGTCCTACCATCCGGGCACGGGGCTGCTCTATGTGTTGACGCTCGAACAGTGCGGCATGTATTTCCGCTCGTCCCAGGAGCCGCAGCCGATGAAGAACTTTTCCGGCGGTGGCGCCACCGAGGAGGGTGGGCAGGTGATTCTGCGCGCGCTGGATCCGAAGACCGGCAACCGCGTGTGGCAGTATCCGATGACCGGGCTGGGCCGGATGTGGACGGGCACGGTGGCGACGGCGGGCGGCCTGCTGCTGAGCGGCGACGACGACGGGCATCTGGTGGCGCTCGACGCGAAGACCGGCAAGAACCTCTGGTACTTCAACATGGGCGAAACGTTGACGGCGTCGCCGGTGACGTACTCGATCGACGGCAAGCAGTACGTGGCGATCGCTTCGTCGACGGCGGTGTTCGCGTTCGGGCTGTTTGAGCCGGCCGCGGGCGTGGAGCCACCGGTGATCCGGATGCGGAAGTAGCGCTAATCCTTCCGGCCGGTCTGGAACGTCGTGTTGGTGACGATGATGTGGCCCTTCGTGCCGTTGCTGTATTGACGGAACTCGTAGCCGAAGCCCATTAGTAGATTGCGGCTGAGACGGCGGTTCAGGCCGGTGCCGATGCGGACGGTCGGGGTGTTTTGCGCGTACAGCACTTCGAACGTGCCGAAGGTCTGCCAGGTGGACCACGTTTTCGTCAGCGTGGCGCGATTGCGGACGCGGGTGAAGTCGCCGCCGGGGATGGAATGGAAGCGTTCGATCAGTCCGCGCCAGTCCACCGCCAGGGAGGGCCGTTTGTAGACCTGGACCGATGTCCCGCCGAAGTAGCGGCTGAAATCTTCCCAGTCCTGGCCCGTGCTTTTGCGGTAGCGCTGATCGATCAGATAATAGCCGCCGATCGCGGTGACGCGGCGGTTGACCTGAAAGTTCAGGATCGGGCCGAGGCGGGCCTGGAAGAACTCGCGGTATTCGTTGCGAGTCCGCAGGCGGGTGTGCGCTTGCAGCAGGAGGCGTTTGCTGAGCGAAATCTCGACGTTCGTGATGTGCAGGGACTCGGCATCATGTTGGGCGAACGCGGCCACAGAGCAGAGGACGAGCAGGACGAAACGGACCACGCCCTATTGTTACAAAAAAGTTACGATGCGGTGTCGGTTCAGTTTCGGGCGCCGCCGCGGGCGCGCGGGAGTATGCTGGAGCGAGGCGATGATGAGGCGAAGAGAGTGGCTTGGAATGATGGCGGGAACGTCGCTGGGCGCCCAGGAGGTGCTGCCGAACGGGATCCGTCTGCCGGCGGACTGGCCGCCGCGGCGCGACGAACTGCCGCACGCGCCGATGCGGCCGCCGTATCTGGAGTCCCCGCCCGAAGTCATCCCGATCGACGTGGGCCGGCAGCTTTTCGTTGACGATTTTCTGGTGGGGCAGTCGACGTTGACGCGGGAGTTTCACCAGACCGAATATCACCCGCGCTGCCCGCTGCTGCGGCCGGACCGGCCGTGGGAGACGACGGCGCGCGGCCCGATGGCGATGCCGTTCAGCGACGGCGTCTGGTTCGACCCGGCCGACGGGCTGTTCAAGTGCTGGTACATGGCCGGCTACTGGGGGCCGCTCGCCTACGCGCAGTCGAAGGACGGGATCGAATGGGAGAAGCCGGCGCTCGATGCGAAGACCGGTTCGAACATCGTCCTCGACCTGCCGCGCGGTTCGACGACGGTGTGGCTGGACCACGAGGAGCCGCATCCGGGACGGCGGTTCAAGCTGTTCCGCCAGATGCCGACCGCGCCGCCGACCTTCGCTCTGCACTACTCGCCCGACGGCATCCGCTGGAGCGGCCCGGCGGCGGTGAGCGGCGTGAGCAAGGACCGTTCGACGATCTTCTATAACCCGTTCCGCCGCCGCTGGGTGTACAGCCTGAAGGACGACAACCGGCACGGGCGGATGCGCCGCTACTGGGAGAATCCGGATCTCGCGGCCGGCTTTGACTGGGTGAAACGCACGGCGCCGGTCTGGGTTGGCGCCGACCCGCTCGACCCGGGACGCCCGGAGTTGAACCGCGGCTCCCACCTCTACAATCTGGACGCGGTGGCCTACGAGAGCCTGCTGCTCGGGCTGTTCACGATCTGGCGCGGGCAGCGGGCCGACCGGCCGAAGCCGAACGAGATTCTGGCCGGATTCAGCCGCGACGGTTTCCACTGGCACCGGCCGGACCGGCGCGCGCTGATCCCGGTTTCCGAGCGGCGGGGGGACTGGAACTGGGGCAACGTGCAATCGGCGGGCGGCTGCGTGCTGGTGGTGGGGGACAAGCTCTACCTTTCCTGTTCGGGGCGCGCCGGGGCGCCGGGGAATCGCGACGCGGGCGGGGCGATGGGGCTGGCGGTGCTGCGGCGCGACGGATTCGCTTCGATGCGCGCGGGGAACGCGGGCGGGCCGTTGACCACGCGGCCGGTGCGGTTCAACGGGTCGCAGCTGTTTCTCAACGCGGCGGCGGGGGGCGGGGAAGTGCGGGTCGAGATCTTGGACGCGCCGGCGGGCGAGGCGGGGAAGTTCGCGGCGGCGAACTGCGAGCCGTTCACGGCGGACAGCACGCGCGCGGCGGTGCGGTGGAAGGGCGTGGCGGATCTGTCGCGCCTGCACGGGTTGCCCGTGCGTTTCCGGTTCCATGTGCGCAACGCGGCACTCTATTCGTTCTGGGTGAGCCCGAACGGGAGCGGGGCCAGCCGGGGATACGTCGGGGCGGGAGGACCGGGTTTCCCGGGGGCGGTGGATACGGTCGGGAGCGGCGCGATCTGACGGCGTTTCCCGCGCGATTGCGGCATTTTTGTTGCTTCCGTCGCGTTCGCGGCCGATTACCGGCCTCGCGACGGGTCCTTTACTGCGGCGCTGCGGGGCGTTGGCGGGGAGAGCGCCGGGTTGGCGCGGGTGATTGTCGGGCGATGGACGTGGTCCCATCAGACGTGGAAGACCGGATCGGTGAGCCGGGTCGTCACTTTCTTTCCGAACGGACGTTTCGAACTGCAGGCGGCGACGATGATGAGTGTGGATGTGCCGGTGGATGTGGATCCGACGACGCGGGTGACGGGCGCCTACCGGGTGTCCGGCAACACGGTTCTCGTGCGGGCCGACAACGGCCAGACGACGCAGTACGCCGTGCAGGTCGTCGAAGGCGGCCGTGGGCTTAAGGTCAACGGGGACTTGTACATCCGGGAGTAGTACCCCGCGGATAGGGACGGGACAATTGAGCGTCTTTTTGGTATCGTTTTAGCTTGCCGTAAGGCTTGCCGAAACGAATGCAGTGTAGGGACGCAAAACTGGGGAGCAACCTGTCGCGGATGGGCGCGGTGGTGTTTCTGCTGGCGCTGGCCGCGTGGGGCCTCGCGCTGGCCGCACCGCCGAAACAGCCGGTGAAGCCGCGGGCGAAGGCGCGGACGGTGAAGACCGCGACGGTGCGGAAGACGGCGCGAAAGACCGTCCGCCGGACTTCGCGGACCCCGGTGCGAAGGACGCGCGTTGCCGCGCCGCCTCCGCCGGCCGCCGATATTCCGGCCGTTACCGAAACGGCCGCCGTCTGGCAGGGTTGCGCGGCACCGGCGGATTTGCCGCGACTGGCCGAGCGGTTGCAGGTGGAAGAGGATCATCTTCGCTCCGTGTTGACCGAGCGGGAGCTTCTGCCGGCGGCGGAGACGCGGCCTTGCCTTCCTTATGTGGGCGCGACGGGCGGCGTGGAAGGGGCGGCGACGGCCGTTTTCCATACGGGTTCTTCGCCGGCGCTGGTGGTGAGCCGCACGGCCGATTCGCTGGCCGTTGCCGGGCGCGATTTGCGGTTTGCGGAACCGGCGCGGCGCACGGTGAGTTTTTCGTCGAAGGAATACGCGGATGCGCCGGGCGACGTGCTGGCCGGATTTCCGGAATCGATTCAGTGGCAGTTGAAGGTGCTTGTTCCGCGCATGACGCCGGCCGAGGGCGAACATAATGTGCGGGTGACGATCGGCGAAGATGCCGAGAGCGGGCGGGAGCGGTTGTACGGCGTCGAGATCGCCGAGGCGGCGAGCGGGAAGCTGGTGGACGGGGCGTGGTGGCTCGACCGGAAAGACGGGCCCGGCGTTATTGTCGGGATGAAGGGCACCGCGTACGAGCGGATGCTGTGGCTGGCGCCGATCGACTACATCCGCAAGGCCCGCGGCACCGGGCCGACGACGCGTGTGGTGCGCCGCAACTTCGCGGCCCCGCAGGGCGGGCGGCGGACGCGCACGGTGACGGTGAGCGGTTTTCATCTGGGCGCGGACCTGACGGCTCCGACCGGGACGCCGATTCACGTCGTGGGCGACGGGGTGGTCTCGTTCGCGGGGCGGCGCGGCGGCTACGGGAACCTGGTGATTGTCGACCACGGGCGCGGCTATCAGACCTATTACGCGCATCTATCGGCGTTTCAGCCGGGCGTCCGCGCCGGGACGCCGGTGACGCGGGGCGAGGTGATCGGGCGGGTCGGGTCCACGGGCCGGTCGACGGCGCCGCACTTGCATTTCGAGACCCGCAAGGATTCGCGCTACATCGATCCGTACGATGAATCGCGGCAGCTGGATTTCTGGCTGCTGTCGCCGGACGAGCACGCCGAACTGGGCGTGCGGGTGCTTTCGGGCACGCCGGCCGCGCCGGTGGCCGCTGGCGGCGGCGAGTAGGCGCGGGCGATATACTTGACCTGAAATCACCCGCATTGCGGGGAAGCGCTCTTATGTCCCAATCCGATACGTCTCCCATTTATCTCGCCGCGAGCGGCGACCTTCGTCCTTCCGCCAATCAGGTTTGCTGGGCCGCCCAGGAGGCGGCCGAACGCGACGTCGTCGCGGCCGTGAACAGCTTTGGGAGGACCGTGCAGCGGGCTCATCCCTATGACCCCGTGAAGAAGCACGGCTTCCTCGACAGCCAGCGCTACGGGCTGGATGTTTTCGCGACGATTCCGCCGGAGGCGCCGGTGATCGTGGTCGAAGCGGTGTGGCAGTACAGCCATCACGTGCTACCGGGTTTGTTGCGGCACCGGGGGCCGATCCTGACGGTGGCGAACTGGAGCGGGCAGTGGCCGGGGCTGGTTGGTTTGTTGAACCTGAACGGCAGCCTGACGAAGGCGGGCGTGAACTACAGCACGCTGTGGAGCCAGGACTTCCAGGACAGCTATTTCCGGGAGCGGCTGGGCCAATGGCTGGCGGGAGAGAAGGTCAGCCACGACGCGTCGCACGTGCGCGGGCTGAGCGCGTACTCGATTCCGGCGAAGTCCGAGGAGATCGGCGGCGGGGTGGCGGCGGGGCTGCGGCGCCGGCCGGCGATCTTCGGGATCTTCGACGAGGGGTGCATGGGCATGTACAACGCCATCA
>CAYMTH010000083.1:0-8185 GCA_964393235.1 uncultured Solibacteraceae bacterium
CCGGTTCGAAGCGGCCCAGCACGCCGTGGAGGTCGGCGGTACGGCCGGTGGCCATCGAGGTCCAGACGACGGGAGGGACGGACGGCTGGACGAAGGCGAGGCCGCCGGAGAGGCCCTGCTCGACCAGGCGGTTCAGGTTGGGCAGAAGGCCCTGATCGAGCAGCGGCTGGATGGCGCGCCAGTCGGCCGCGTCCCAGGCGAGAAGGAGGAGTCGGCGGCCCAAGGGCTTGCTAGGCTTTGCGCTTGCGCTTGAGCGCCATCACCCCGGCCGCGCCGAGCGCGAACAGCGCCATGGTGGAGGGTTCCGGCACGTCGCCGCTCGGCACCTGAATGCCCACGCCCGCTTCGCTCTCGTAGGCGTAACGGACGATGGTCATGTCGGCGCTGCCGAGCTGCGTGGATACTTCGGCCCAGCCGTAGTGGGTGGACTGGCCGATCAGGAAGCGAAGGCCGAGGTAGCGCGACTGCTGCAGGTCGTTGGGCCAACTGCCCTTCAGCGAACCGTTCGTGTCCGACAGCAGGTATTTTGGCGACTTGCCGTTGGTGGCAAAGGCCAGAGAGCCGTCGATCATTGTCCCGCCCGCCAGCGGGATCGGGTACCCGTTGATGTACAGGGCATTTGCGTTGCCGTATACCCATTCGGCGCCGTTCTGCATCGCGGTGATCGAAACGCCGCGACCGTACTCCCACTCCGAGACGATGTTGGTGAAGGCGGACAGCAGGAACTCGATGGTATTGTCGTTGTTGAGATCGAGTTCGTAGTTCTGGACCTGCTGCGAGCCGTCCGGGACGCTGATCGTCTGATTGACGTTTGTGATGATGGGCGCGGCGGTGGCCGTACCGGCCATCGACAAGAAGGCGCTGCCCGCGAGCGCGTAGGTGGACCACTTGCGGTCAAAAGTCGGTTGCATTCGTACCCTCCGAAGGCCAAAAAGCCAGTACAAAAGTCTTACGTCAGGGTACCATAACCGAGCGGTGTTTGAACCGGAGCGGGACGCTTAAGGGACCTCGAATCATGGCGATGGGGCGATAGGACGGGACGTGGCCCGGTGCGAGTTCGAGGGTCGCGAAACGCTCGAGCAAGGCCTCGGCGAGGAGGCGGAGTTCGAACCGCGCGAGAGGAGCGCCGATGCAGTAGTGGATGCCGCTGCCGAAGGCGAGATGGGGGTTGGGCGAGCGGGTGAGATCGAAGACGTCGGGGGCGGGGAAGAGTTCGGGATCGCGGTTGGCGGCGCCCCAGAGCAGGGCGACTTTGGCGCCGGCGGGGATGGCGACGCCGTGCAGTTCCACGGCGGCGGTGGTGGTGCGAAAGAGGGCCTGGATGGGCGCGTCGAAACGCGCGGCTTCTTCGATGAGGGCGGGCAGGAGAATGGGGCGGCGCGCGGCGAGGCGCCATTGGTCCGGGAAGCGGGCCAGCGCAAGGGCGGCATTGCCGGCGAGGTTGGTGGTGGTTTCGTTGCCGGCGGCGAGCAGGAGTTCGACCAGGTAGTAGAGCTCGGCGAGGTCGAGTTCGCCGTCAGCGGCGACGAGGTGGGAGATGAGGTCGTCGCGCGGTTCGACGCGGCGGGCGGCGGCGACGGTGAGCAGGTAGGCGCCGAACTCGCGGCCGGCTGAGGCGTAGGCGCCGGGGGCGGCGGTGCCGGCGGCGTTTTCGACGAAGGCGTTCGACCAGCGGCGGAAGTCGGCGCGGCGGGAGGGTTCGATGCCGATGATTTCGGCGATGACGATGACGGGGAGGGGATGGGCGACGTCCGCGATTAGATCGAAGGCGCCGCGATCCATGACGGGGTCGAGCAGTTCGGCGATGATGGCCCGGATGCGCGGGGCGAGGCGTTCGACGGCGCCCGGGGTGAAGGCGGCGTGGACGGCTTTGCGGAGGCGCGTGTGGCGGGGCGGGTCGGTGGAGATGAGCGTCTGGCCGTCGATGCGGTTGGGTCCGACGCCGGCGGCGGACGAGAACAGGTCGTGGTTGCGTGCGGCGGCGAGGACGTCGGCGTAGCGCGACAGCGCGTAGAAGCCCTTGCGCGGGTTGTGGAACACGGGCTGGTGTTCGCGCAGCCAGCGGTAGTAGGGGTAGGGGTCGGCGCGGATGGCCGGATCGAACGGGCCGAGACCGGGCGGGCGGGTTACCACTTGCCGGTTGCGAGTTCCTTCACTTCGGCGGGCGTGAGCGGGCGGCGGAAGGCGGCGACGTCGTCCATCAGGCCGACGTAGGCGACGCCGAGGCGGATGGTGGTGTTGGCGGCGTCCCAGTCGAAGATCTCTTTGATCGATGTGTTGGAACCCTGCGATTCGCCGTTCAGATAGAGCGTCGCCGAGCCCGCGCCGGCGCCGAGGCCGGAATAGACGATGGCGACGTGGGTCCACTTTTCGCGGGTGAACGGGGGCTTCTTGACGACGATGAGGCGGTTGTTGAAGTCCGGGTTCTTATCCGATTCGACGTTCTTGGGATTCCACGCCTTCAGCGCGCCGAAGACGCCGAGGCGGAAGTGGCGCGGCTTGTCGTCCTTGGTGAAATCGACCCAGATGGCGGAGTTGTTGTAGGCCTTGTCGGTCAGCTGGATGGGGTCGCAGAAGCCGGGCGCGAGGTCCTGGTCCGGATCGAGCTTCAGCCAGAAGCTGAGCGTGCCTTCCTTGAGGTTGACGTTGTTGGCGGCCTTGAAATAGACGGCTTTCGTGTTCTTGACGGGGAAGCGCAGAGCGCCGCCCTTGCGGCCCGCATCCTTGGCGTATTCGACTCCGGAGCCTTCGAGTCCGGGCTTGCCGGGCTCCTTGTAGTTGGCGGCGCTGTAGAGGGTCTTGTCCCCGGCGGCGGTCTTCGCGTCGGTCCCGCCGTCGAAGGTGGCGCGGAAGAGCACGTCCTTCTTCCAGTCGGCGGCCATCAGAGTCGCGGCGAAGGCGGTGAGCAGTAGAACAGAACGCATAGCGCTACTATAACCCTTATGCCGCGCTACATTCCCCTGTTCGTACTGTCGCTGCCGCTACTCGCCGCCGACGTGAGCGGGAACTGGACGTTCCGCGTCGACCTCGGGATTCGCAACGGCGCGCCGAAGTTCGTGCTGCAGCAACGCGGGGAAGTACTCACCGGTTCGTACTTCGGCCGGCTGGGCGAGGCGAAGCTCAAGGGCACGGTGAAGGGCGAGCGGATCGCGTTCCAGTTCGAGGTGTCCGGCAGGACGGCGACGTACAGCGGCACGATCGTCAGTGAGACGGAGATGAAGGGCCGCGCGGAGTACTCCGGGCTTTCCGACGGAACCTGGACCGCAAAGCGGGATTAGAGCGAGACCTTCTCGGCGCGCGCGAGGTAGGCGGGGTCGAACTGAATGCCGAGGCCGGGCGCGTCCGGCACGCGAATGGTTCCGTTGCGGATCTGGAAGGCGGGCGAGTACCACGACTCCTTTTTCTCGTTGCCGCGGTGCGGGAATTCCATGTAGCCGCCGATGTTCTCCACCGCCGAGGCGAACTGCACGATGTTCACGGCCGACGCGCCCGTCTGCGTGTTGTGCGGCACGATGGGCAGGCCAAACTTCTTCGCCATCCGCGCCACGCGCAGCGCGCGCACGAACCCGCCGTTGTAGTTCAGGTCCGGCTGCACGATGCGGACGACGTTGTTCTCCATCATCCACAGGAAGCGCCACAGGCTGGCGTCCTGCTCGCCGGCGGCGATGCGGACTTTCTTCAGCGCCGCGGCCACTTTCTGCGTTTCGCCGAGCTCTTCCCACGGGCACGGCTCCTCGAAGAAGAAGACGTTCAGGTCCTCGAGCATCCGGCCGACCTCGATCGCCTTGGCCGCGTTGTAGGAACCGTTGGCGTCCGCGTTGATGATCACGCCGTCGCCCAGCCGCTTCCGCGCCAGATTCATCATCGTTTCGGTGCGGCCGGGGTAGGCGTCGAGATTGCGGCTCATCCGCCCGCCAATCTTGAACTTCACGGCCTTCGCCTTCGTCTCCGCCACGCCGCGCACGTAGACGTCCACCTCTTCCTCGGCCGTCGTCTCGCGTCCCGACCCCGACAGGTAGACCGGGATCTCCTTGCGGATGACGCCGCCGAGCAGTTCGCCCCCCGGCACGCCGGCGGTCTTGCCGAGCAGGTCGAAGATGGCCTGCTCCACGTAGGCCACCGGGCACCAGAACGCCTGCCCGGCCATCTTGTAGTTGACCGTGTAGACGTCGTCGACGAGCGTCTCAATGTCGCGCGCGTCCTTGTTGAGGAACGACGGCACGACGCGCCGGTAGAGGATCGGGATGTAGTCTTCGATCTGCTTGGTGCGGCAGATGCCGCGGGCGCCGTCGGTCGAGGTGACCTCGAGGAAGTAGTCAGGCCCGGCTTTCAGCAGTTGGATCCGCGCGATCTTCACGGGCGCCTTCACCTTCTTGTGAATGTCGAGAAAGGGCTCCTCGTACCAGGGGATCACCTTCTTCTCCGGCGCGGGCGCGGCCGCCGCGGCGGCGCCGGTCAAAACGAAATGACGTCGGTTCATGTTCATTGCCCCAGTTCGTGGCAGGCGTTGCAGGCCACGGTCGCTTTGTGTTCCTTGTGACAATCGACGCACGCGGCCATCTTCGTCGACCGGTGCACCTCGATCTTCGCCTGCGCCTTCACGTCGCCGTGGCAGGCCGCGCACTCCACCTTCGCCGCCGCGTGCCGGCCGTGACTGAAGAAGACGAAGTCGGGCAGGCGGTAGACGCGACGCGACGGGACCGGCTGTTCGGCCTTTTCGACGTGACAGGTCTTGCAGGTCGAGAACGCGGGGAACGTGGCGCGGTCCCCGGTCGCGGCGGTCTTGTGGCAGAACGTGCAGGCGAGGTTGACGCCCGCGTGCGTCTTGTGGGAGAACGGCGCGGGCTCGGCGCCTTGGGCCGCGATCGCGGCGAACAGCAACAGCAGCCCGCGCATGGTTTACTGCGCCTTCTTCGCCGTGAACTCGCGCGGCTGGCCCTGCCCGCCCTCGCGCTTGAACTTGATCTCAGCGCCGGCCACGGTCCCGCTATAGGTCTGCTTACCGCGCTGGCTTTCGACGGCGAACGACACCGCGTCGCCCTTCACCGAGCCGTCCGCGATGGGCCGGTCGCCGCGCGGGCCGGTGACCGTGCCGGTCAGCTTCTCGCCCTCCTGTTTGAAGGTGAACGTGGTTTCCTGGTCGCCGTTGCGGCCCGGCACCTTGGCCGTCCACTTACCGGTAACGTCGGCCGCCGCCAATGTGACGCCGAGGAGCAGAAGGAGGATGCGCGTCTTCATAGCGTCCACACTATCCTATTTCGCCAGGGGCCGGACACGCCCCCCGAGGGCCAGCAGCAGCGCCGTGCCGACCACCGGCAGCACGGCCACGATCACCAGCACCGGCGTGTAGCCGAAGTGGTCGACGATCCACCCGGTCGAGAGCGTGAACAACAGCGCTCCCACGCCCGCGCCGAGCCCGCCCATCCCCGCCACCGAGCCCACCGACCGGGCCGGGAAGTAGTCGGAAGGCAGCGTCTGCACGTTGTTCACCCAGAACTGAAAGCCGAAGGCCGCGAGCGACATCCACGCGAGCGCCTGATAGACGTCCGTCGCCGTCAGGATGCCGCACCCGCCGCCCATGCAGGCCGCGCCGATCACGATCAGCGTCTTCCGCGTGCGGTCGACGCTCCATCCGCGCCCGAGCAGGTACGCGGCGCTGCCGCCGCCGAGCAGCGAACCGATATCGGAAACCAGAAACGGCAGCGGCGCCGCCCACGCGATCGCCTTCAGGTCCATGCCGTGCACTTTACTCAGGTACAGCGGCAGCCAGTTCAGATAGAGCCACCAGACCGGATCGGTGAAGAAGCGTCCGAGGACGATGCCCCAGACTTCCTTGTGCCGCACCAGTTCGAGCCACGGCGTGCGGTCGGTCAACGCGCTATCGTCGCCGCCCAGCGCCGCGCGCTCGGTTGCCGTGGGCGGGCGGTAGATCAGCAGCCATAACGCCAGCCACACGAAGCCCAGCGCGCCGGTGATGAGGAACGTCGCCTGCCAGCCGAACCGCAGCTGCAGCGCGACGATGATCGGCGTCGCGATGACGCTGCCGAGCGCGGCGCCGCTGTTGAAGATCGACATCGCGAACGTGCGCTCCTTCACCGGGAACCACTCGGCGCAGACCTTCGCCGCGCCGGGCCAGTTGCCCGCTTCGCCCAGGCCGAGCAGGAAGCGGAAGAGGCTGAGTGCGCCGGCGCCGCGCGCGGCCGCGTGGGCCATCGCCGCCAGCGACCACAGCGTGATCGACGCCGAGAACCCCGCCTTCAGCCCGATGCGGTCGTAGAGCCGCCCGGAGAGCGCGTGGCTCATCGAGTAGGCGACCAGAAACCACGACGCGATGCCGGCGTACTGCTGGTTGGTCAGGTTCAGGTCCCGCATGATGAGCGGGGCCAGTGTCGACACCGTGAACCGGTCGATGAAATTGATCAGCGTGGCCACGAAGACGAGGCCGATCATCAACCAGCGGACACGGGGATACATGCGTTAGAGGCCTTCCGGCAGCGCCTCGCGATCCAGCTTCTCGATCCCGGCCACCGCGTAGAGATTCTTGTGAATCGTCTCGCAAATATCCTCGAGCGGCAAGTCGTTGTCGTCGTGGCCGAACGGGCCTTCGATCTCGACGCCGATCTCCTCGATGCCGAAGAAGGTGTAGGCGAGCACCAGCACGTCGACCACCGTAGTCCAGCCGAACGTCTCCACCATCGCGAAGGGCAGCGTGAAGCAGTAGAGCACCAGCGCGCGGCGCAGGTGCACGGCGTAGGCGAAGGGCATGGGCGTTTTGCGGATGCGCTCGCAGCCGCCGAGGTAGTCGATCAGCAGCTGGACGTTCTGGTCGAGCGAGGTCAGCACGATGTCGGAGATATGGCCCCGGTCGCGCGCCTCGCGCAGGCACTCGGTCATCTTCGCGGCCACCGCGAGCGGCGTGTGCTGCGCGTCGATGGCCTCCTTCGCCTCCGCCGCGGGCAGTTCGTGCGCCTGCGGCCCGAGCCCGTCGGTGCCGCGCAGCGTGTGCATCGACGCCCACGGAAACGCCGCCGTCCAGCGGGTCAACCGCGCCAGCAGCGCCGGGTCGTCCCGCAGGTGCACGGCGGCCCCGCGGATGAGGTTCCGCGATTCGTTCACGATGCCGCCCCACAGCTTGCGGCCCTCCCAGAAGCGGTCGTAGGACGAGCTGGTGCGGAACACCAGCAGCATGCCCATCGCCACGCCCATCAGTGTGTGCAGCAGCGATGGCATCGCCACCGGCATTACGTGTTTATGAAACGCCACCACCGCGGCCGACCACCCCACGCACAACGCCACGCGCCAGCTGATCTCGCGCACCAGCGAGCCGCGGACGTCGAAGAAATGGTCCAGCCACTTGTGTGGGTCGTAGTGAATCATGCGTTACCGGGCGTAGTTGGGATAGGCCGGCTCGGCCGGTTTTTTGGCGGGCGTCTTCTGCAACTGCTCCATCGCCACGGCGATGGCTTTCTCCAGCTGCGGGTCGCGGCCCAGCCGCACCGCCGCCGGATCGTTCCATGATTCCACATCCGGCGCGACGCCCTTGTTCTCGACGTCGAACTCTCCGGCCAGATTGCGGAAGGCGAAGTTCGGCGCGGTGATCGAGCCGCCGTCCATCAGCGGCGGGTAGCCGAGGATGCCCACCAGCCCGCCCCAGGTGCGCGTGCCGACCAGCGTGCCCACCTTGTGGAACCGGAAGTAGTAGGGCATGGCGTCGCCGCCCGAACCGGCGAACTCGTTGATGATCATGACGCGCGGCCCGGTGACACCCATCACCGGCGTCGTCGTGTCGTTGCCGTAGCGCGTGCGCCAGTAGTTCATCGGCTGCCGGCGCAGCACGTCGATGACGAAATCGGCCGCCTGGCCGCCGCCGTTGAAGCGCTCGTCGATGATGACGCCCTCGCGGCCGGACTGTGCGAAGTAGTAGCGGATGAAGCTCTCGTACCCGCCGCCGCCGGTGTCCGGCATGTAGACGTAGGCGAGCTTGCCGCCGGAGGCCTGCTCCACCTTGCGCCGGTTGCCCTCCACCCAGTCGAAGTAGCGCAGTTGCGCCTCGCTCTCCACCGGCACCACGGTGGCCTCGCGCGCGTTCGCGCCGCTCGCGTCTGCGCCCACGCGCAGCTTCACCTGCTTGCCGGCGCGCCCTTCGAGATAGGCGCGGATCTCCTGAGAAGTAACTGAACTCATC
>CAYMTH010000083.1:8195-12107 GCA_964393235.1 uncultured Solibacteraceae bacterium
CATTCCTCAACTGCACTACTGTCCTGCTATGTTGCCGGCGTGGCCCTCGAGGTAAGCGTGGATCTCCTGGTCGGTCCGCACGTCGCGGCCGTCGACCGAGAGCACGTAGTCGCCCACGCGCACGTCGACGCCGGGCGCGGTCAGCGGCGCGCGCAGCGTCGGGTTCCAGTTCTCGCCGTTGTAGATCTTGCGGATGCGGTAGCGCCCGTTGGCCGCTTCGTAGTCGGCGCCGAGCAGGCCGCCCGGCACGCTCTTGCCGGCCGGTACATCGCCGCCGCGGATGTACAGGTGGCCGATGGCGATGTGCCCCAGCATCTCCGCGAACAGGTAATTCAAATCGGCGCGCGATCCGATGCCGCGCAGGTACTTCTCATACCGCTCGGCCATCGCGCGCGCGTCCACGCCGTGCAGCTTCGGATCGTAGAGGTACTCGGTCTGCATCCGCCACGCCTCGCGGTACATCTGCTTCCACTCTTCCTTCGGGTCCACCCACACCTCGATGGCGCCGGTGTTGATCGCCCCTTCACCCGCCTTGGCCGGCGCGGCCGGCCCCGTGATGAACCACTGCGAACCCTTCAGGAACAGCGCCTTCTCGCCGTTGGCGGAGACGGTCCATGCCCGCACGCCCTCGACGTAGACGCTCGCCTTCCGCGTCTTCATCTCGAACTTGTGCACCGCGCCGCCACCGTCGTCGCGGGACTCGAACAGGTACAACTCGCCCGCCTTGCCCGCGTCCAGTCCGCCGTAGTTGCGCCGCGGCACCGGGAGCGCCAGGATGCGCTGGCCCAGGCCTTCGGCGTCGATCCGGACCTCCACCTTCTCGTCCTTCTTCTCGTCTTTCTTCTCGCCCTCCTCGTCGCTCTCCGGCGCCAGCGGCGAGCGCGTCTCCTTCCGCAGCACCATGACGTAGGCGCTGCGGTTCACGGCGAACGGATTCGAGTTCATGTCGATCCAGCCGAGCGTCGGCCCGATGTTGGTCGACGCCGTGAAGTACAGGTACAGCCCGCCCTTGTCGAAGGCCGGGAACCGCGCGTCGCTCATGCCATCGGTCAGTTGCAGCGTCTTCCGGTCGCCGAGGTTGTAGGCGAAAACGGCGTGGTAGTGCGAGGGCAGCTCCTTCGTGTAGGCCACCCATTTCGAGTCGGGCGACCACGCCGGATTGAACGTGCGCTCGGGGTCGTAGTAGTGGTCGGTAGCGATGGTCGTCACCGCGCCCGTCGCCACTTCCACCAGCAGCAGGTTCAGCCGGTTGTCCTCGCACACGATCCACTTCGAATCCGGCGACCACAGCGGATCGAAGTAGTAGCCGGGCTTGTCCGCGAGCTTGATGGTCCGCTTGTCGCCGTTGCCGTCCTGGCCCTGAATCACCAGCGCGTAGTCCCCGCTCTCATCGGAGAACCACGCGATCGACTTGCCGTCCGGCGACCACGACGGGCTGCGGTCGTGCGCGCCCGGCGTCTTCGACAGCACCCGCACGTCGCCCTTCTCGGCCGGCACCGTCACCACCTCGCCGCGCGCCTCGAACACCGCCCGCCGGCCCGTGGGCGACAGCGCGTACGACCGCAGCGCCCCGCCCGCCTTCTCCCACCGCGGCCGCACCTCGCTGATGTCCGCCGCCACCGTGATGGGCACGTCGACGAGCTTCTTCGACTTCACGTCGTAGAGCTGGACGCCGCCGAACTTTTCGAGCACGATGGCGCCCGGTCCCGCCGATGCCGACTTGTAGTCGAGCGTCGAGTTCTCGATCACCCGCCGCACCTTCTTTGTCGCCACGTCGTAGGCGTAGAGCGTCACCACGCGGTCGCGGTCGGAGAGGAAGTAGACCTCGTTGCCGATCCACATCGGGTCGCTGTCGTTCGAGTTCTGCCGCGGGATCTCCACCACCGACGAGTCGCTCAACTGGCCGATCCAGATCTTCGTCGTGCGCCCGCCGCGATAGTGCTTCCAGGCGTCGTAGCTGTGCGGTCCCCGGAAGTAGCCGATGGGCATATAGGCGATGCGCGCGCCGTCGGGCGAGAAGGACGCGGCCACCGCCATGTCGAACGGCAGCGGGGTCTCCGCGCCGCCCGCGGCCGGAATGCGGAACAGCTGCCGGTAGCGCGACGCCGCCGCGCGGCTCGACCGGAACACGATCTCCTTCCCGTCATTGGTCCACGCCGTGGGCTCGTCGACGCCCGGGTGCCAGGTGATCCGCTTCGGCACGCCGCCGGTGACGGGCACCGTATAGACGTCGAAGTTGCCGTCGTACTCGCCCGCGAAGGCCACCGTCTTCCCGTCGGGCGAGAATACCGGATAGGTCTCGACGCCCTGCCCGCTGGTCAAACGCGCGGCCGCGCCGCCGGCCTTGCCGACGCGCCACAGATCGCCGGCGTAAGAGAATACAATGTCGGTGCCGTTGAACGCCGGCCGCTGCGGCAGGATCGCCGTCTCTTGCGCCATCGCCGGCAGAAGTGCGAAAAACCAAAGAAATCGAGACATATCGATATTATGGCCACGCCGTCCATCCCCCGACGCTCGCTGCTCTTCGCGCCCTTCGCGCTCGCCGCCGCGCCCTCGAACGCGCCGCTGCGCGGCATTTATCCGATCGTGCAGACGCCGTTTCACGACGACGGCTCGCTCGACGCGGCCACGCTCGCGAAAGAGACGAAGTTCCTGAACCAGTGCGGCGTGCAGGGCATGGCGTGGCCGCAGCTGGCCAGCGAGTTCTGGTCGCTCACGATCGACGAACGGCTGAAAGGAGCCGAGGCGCTGCTCGCGGCCGGCAAGGGCGGCGCGGCGAAGCTCGTCATCGGCGTGCAGTCCGACGACGCCGACGCCTCCGTACGCCTGGCCAAACACGCCGCCGCCCACGGCGCCGACGCGCTCATCTCCCTGCCGCCCGCCGGCATCGGCCTCGTCGAGTTCTTCACGAAGATCGCCGCCGCCGCGCCCGGTCTGCCGCTCTTCCTGCAGGCCGTCGGCAAGATCACCGTCGAGGACGTCATCGCGCTCTCCCGCGCCGTGCCCGCTGTCCGCTACGTCAAGGACGAGGCCGGCGTCACGCTGCCGCGCATCACCGAGTTCCGCGCCAAGGCGCCCGAGCTCGGCGTCTTCACCGGCGCGCACGGCCGCACGCTGGTCGACGAACTGCTGCGCGGCGCGGCCGGGTCCATGCCCGCCGCCGGCCCCGCTGATCTCTACGCGAAGGCGTTCACGCTGTTTGAAAAGGGCCGCCAGCACGAGGCCGCGCGCGCCTTCGCCCGCGCCGCCGTCTTCGTCCCCGAGTTCGAACAGTACGGCATCGAAGGCCTCAAATACCTGCTGGTGTTGCGCGGCGTCTTCCCCAACCACGTCGTGCGCGGCCCGCGCAACGGCGACGTCGGCGCCGTGGCCACGAAGACGAAGCTCGACGACGCCGGCAAGCGCGCGCTGCGCCTGCTGTGGGAGGCCGTCTCGAAATGAAGCTGACCCGCCGCTCCCTCTTCGCCGCCGCGCTGCCCGCGCTCGCGCAGGGCCAGCACCGCATCGATTCGGTCCGCGCCTGGGTGATGCCGCTGCTTGGCACCGGCCGCTTCGGCACCGCCAATTTCAAGGGCGACCACGACCCCGCGCGTATGCGCTGGTTCGGCCCGTTCTCGCAGCTCGCGGGGTCCATCCTCGTCGAGATCAAGACCACCGGCGGGCTCACCGGCTACGGCCTCGGCGGCGGCGGCTCGGCCGCTGTCCACGTCATCCAGACGCACTTGCGCGACTTCCTGCTCAAGGCCGACCCCGCCAACATCGAACTGCTCTGGGAGCAGATGTACCAGTCGTCGCTGTTCTACGGGCGCAAGGGCCTCGCGATTCAAGCCATCAGCGGCATCGACCTCGCCCTGTGGGACCTCGCCGGCAAGGCCGCGGGCAAGCCCGTCTATCAGCTGCTCGGCGGCGCCA
>CAYMTH010000084.1:0-6333 GCA_964393235.1 uncultured Solibacteraceae bacterium
TGTTCCGGCCGGAGGCGGCGACGATCGGCTGGCACCTGGGCGCGGTGGCGTTGGTGACGCTGATCACGCTGAGCATCATTCTGCTGGGTGTGTACCTGGTGGCGCGGAACTGGAAGGACTACCGGTTCATCCTGCCGCGGACGGGGCCGACGAAGCGGCACCGGTGGTTCAGCCTGCGGCTGGGCGGGTGAGTTATTTTTCGCGGCCGAATTTGGGGTTCTGGCGGGTGCCGGTGATCTGGATCTTCGTGTAGAGGCCGGCGCCTTTCTTCGCGAAAAAGGGATCGACGGGCTTGAGGGCCCAGCGCTTCCAGCCGGTCTGGGTTTGGGAGAGTTTGGCCTGGAGGCGGAGGTCGCCGTGGAAGTCGACGGCTTCGGTGTCGAGGTTGTAGGAGCCGTCGAGCTTGAGGTCGGCGCCGGGAATGGAGAAGGCGAGGTCGTTGAGGGTGAGGAGTTCGTTGAGGAGGACGAAGCGGCCGGACATGCCGGAGACGACTTCGTCGATGGCCTGGTTGGTGGGCTGGCCCTGGGCCTGGCGGCTCATCTGGTCAAGGCGGTCCTGGAGGTGGGAGCGGAGGAATTTGGCGCCGGTGATAGAGAACTCACCGTCGAGGCGTAGCTTTTCGATGACCTTGCCGGAGAGGGGCGGGAGGAGCACCTTCGATTTGAGGGCGAGGGTGCCGGACATGAAGGGATCGGACCCTTTCATGGCGAGCAGGAGGAGGTCCTCGAGGCGGGCGGCGGGCATGTGGACGTCGAGGGCGATGGTGCGGCGGCGGTCGCCGTCGTGTTTGATGACGCCGCCGGAGGTGGTGAAGGCGGTCTGGCCGAGGCGGCCGTGGACGGGCTGGAGGACGGTGTTGCCGTTGGTGCCGTCGACTTCGACCTCGAATTTGGTGGCGAGGGGGATTTTGTTGCCGGCGGACTTGAGGTGGAAGTCGGGGACGGTGGCCTGGCCGGTGGCGGTGATTTGATTGAGGCGGCCGGAGAAGTGGCCGGTGGAGTCGAGAACGCCGCCGATGGCGTTGAAGACGGCGAGGTTGGCGCGCTCGAAAGTGTAGTCGCCTTCGAGGGGGGTGTCGGAGGGGTGGTCGGCGTCCCAGGGGCCGAAGCGGCCGGTGGCGCGGACCTGGCCGGGGGGCGTGACGTTGCGGAGTTCGGCTTCGAAGTTGAGGGGGGCGTTGAGGCCGGCGTCGGTGAAGCGGACGCGGTGGAGTTCGAACTCCAGGGGGGGGGGGGCCTTGTTTTGGGGGGGGGGGGGGGGGGGGGGGTGGGGGGGGAGGATTCCGGCGATGCGGAGGGGGGGGGCGTTGGCGGGGGGACGAGGCGCGGGCGGGCGGTCCTCTTTGGGTGGGACGGTGATGTCGACGCCGTCGAGGGTGACGGAGGTGACACCTTTGTGGGGCTGGTCGAGCTGGCCGAGGTCGACTTCGAAGCGGAGGGAGCGGATGGCGAGGAGTTCGGCGGCGCCCTGGCGGAGGGAGACGCCTTCGCCGGTAACGGAGGCGGTGGCGCCGCGGCCTTTGGAGAGGTAGAGCTTGACGGGGGAGAATGCGGGGAGGCCGATGGAGAGGCGCTGGATGGAGACGTCGGCCTGGAAGCGGTCGCGGAGGTAGGCGACGGCCTGGTCGCGGATGTAGGGCTCGATTTTGGCGGCGTGCTGTTTGGCGAGGGCGTAGAGGAGGAGGGCCCCGGCGGTGGGGATGGCGACGGACGCGGCGGCGAGGAGCCACTTGGTACGGCGCTGCATAAGGTAACTTGAAGGTAGCATGCGGGGGGCGGGGTTGCCGATGGAGGCGGGGATGGCCTATACTCAGAGTTTGGGCGCCTTGCGCCGAGGGGTAGGTACGTCCCTGCTCCGAAAGAATAGGAAAGAGTAATGCCGAAGCGTACATTTCAGCCGAATAACCGTCACCGCGCCAAGACCCACGGGTTCCGTGCGCGCATGCAGACGAAGAATGGCCGCGCCGTCCTGGCCCGTCGCCGGGCGCGGGGCCGTTGGAAGTTGACGGTCAGTGACGAACGCGCCGTCCGTGCCAGCCACGCCCACGAGTAAGGGCGAGCACCGGTTTCCCAAGAACAGCCGGCTGCTGAAGTCGGTGGACTTTCGCAAAGTCTACGACAACGGCAGCCGTTTTTCGTGTCCCTACTTTGTGGCCTTTCTGTACCGGCATCCGATGGAGACTGGGGAAAGCCCGGAGAGCGGCCGGTTGAGCGGGCCGCGGATCGGGTTCACGATCCCGCGCGCGGTGGGGAAAGCGGTGGTGCGGAACCGGATCCGCCGGCGGCTGCGCGAGCAGTTGCGGGTGCGGATGGAGCGGATCGATCCGTCGCTCGATATTGTTTTCAACCCCCGCCGGGCGGCGGCGGAAGCTCCTTTGGAGGAGTTGACCCGACAGGTAGAGAGGCTGCTGGAACGATGCCGCGGCTGATCGTGATCGGGCTATTGCGGTTTTATAAGACGGCGATTTCGCCGTGGCTGCCGTCGGCGTGCCGCTTTGAGCCGACGTGTTCGGTATACATGATGGACGCCGTGTCGAAGTACGGCGTCGCGCGGGGCGTGTGGCTGGGTCTGAAGCGGCTCGGCCGGTGCCATCCTTTTCATCAGGGCGGGTACGACCCCGTCCATTAACCAGCGAGTTTTCCACCCATGGCTGAAGGCAATAAGAGTTTATCGATGGAGCAGCGACTGCTGCTCGCGTTCGTCCTGATGGGCGGCGTCATTTTCCTGTCGCAGTATCTGCTGCCGAAGCCGCAGCCGGCGGCGCAGAAGAAGGCGGCCGAGACGGCGAAGAAGCAGGACGCGCCGGCCGCGGCGACTCCGGCGGCGGCCCCGGCGGGAAGCCCCGCGGCGGGCGAAGCGCCCGTGGCGACGCAGGCGCAGCAGGCCGAATATCCGGTGTTTGAGAACGACCTGTACCGGGTGAAGTTCTCCAACAAGGGCGCCGTGGTGCTGGAATGGCACCTGAAGCAGTTCAAGGACAACGACGGCAAGACGGTGGACCTGGTGAACGGCGAGAACGCGACGCTGCTGGGCGTACGGCCGTTCGCGTACCAGTTCAAAGACCAGAAGCCGGCGGCGGACCTGAACGAAAAGCTGTTCGCCGTGACGAAGCTGGCCGACGGCGTGCAGTTCGACTACGCCGAGGGCGGCACGGTGGCGCGGAAGACCTTCAAGTTCGTGAACGGGCGGTACCTGGCCGAGGTGGACAGCGCGGTGACGCTGAACAATGCGGCGGTGACGCACGGGCTGGTGTGGCGCGGCGGGTTCGGCGACCATACGGTGCCGAAGGCGTACGCGGCGCAGTTCGCGGTGTATCTGCCGCCGGACGACTCTTCGCCGACGACGTTCGAGAGCGGGAAGGCGAGCGACGGGCCGATCGCGAACGCGGGCAACTATGTGTTCGCGGGCTTGCAGGACCAGTATTTCGCGGCGGTGGCGCTGCCGAAGCCGGGACAGACGATCGAGCTGACGGCGCTGTCGGACTCGCTGCCGTATCCGGCGAAGTCGAACGACAAGCTGCCGCATGTGGGCGCGGGGCTGAGCGTGGCGGGGCGGAACCAGTTCACGATGTTCGTGGGACCGAAGGATCTGGACCTGTTGTCGGAGACCGATAAGCGGCTGGTTTCGCTGGTGGACTGGGGCTGGTTCGGGTGGATCGGGCGGCCGCTGTTCGCGGCGCTGCGGTATCTGGACGCGAACCTGGTGCATAACTGGGGCTGGTCGATCATCATCCTGACGATTGTGATCAACCTGGCGCTGATTCCGCTGAAGCTGAGCAGCATGAAATCGATGAAGAAGATGCAGGCGCTGCAGCCGGAGATCCAGCGGATCAACGATAAGTACAAGGGCGTCGGCTTCAACGATCCGCGGAAGCAGGATCAGAACAAAGAAGTGATGGAGCTGTACAACAAGCACGGGGTGAACCCGGCGGGCGGCTGCGTGCCGATGCTGTTGCAGTTCCCGTTCTTCATCGGGTTCTACAAGGTGTTGAACGTGGCGACGGAGCTGCGCGGGACGCCGTGGTACTGGGTCAAGGATCTGAGCCAGCCGGAGACGCTGCCGGTGCGGTTACTGCCGCTGCTGATGATCGGCAGCCAGTTCTATCTGCAGAAGATGACGCCGACGAGCGGGATGGACCCGTCGCAGGCGCGGATGATGCTGTTGATGCCGTTGATGATGGGCTTCCTGTTCTACAACGCGTCCAGCGGTCTGGTGTTATACTGGCTTACCGGAAACCTGGTCGGCATCGCGCAGCAGTTACTGTTCAATAAGTTCATGCCGGCGGGTCCGGCGGTGACGGTTACGCCCAAGAAGAAGGGCAAATAAAAACGGGAGCCTGGACGACAGAAACGAATGAGCGGAGCGAGGAAATACACAGTCGAAGAACACGGTCCGCGCATCCGCGAGTTTCTGGAGCCGGTGCTCGAGGCCGCCCACCTGGAGTTGAAGTTTGATGTTCTGCCGGGGCGCACGCTGCACCCGGAAATCGAGGATCCGCACCTGATGGTGCAGTTCGGCGGGCAGGACGTGGACCTGCTGCTGGCGAACAAGGCTGAGCTGATGCTGGCTTTGGAGCACTTGACGCTGGAGATTCTCGACGTGCCTTCGGACGAGCACGCGCTGATCTGTTTCGACGCCAACGACTACCGCGTGATGCGGATCGAAGAGCTGCGCATGACGGCGCAGACGGCGGCGGAGCGGGTGATCAAGACGGGCGACCATTTCCAGTTCAATCCGATGACGAGCCGCGAGCGGCGGATCATCCACCTGGCGCTGCGCAACGAGCCGCGTGTGAAGAGCGAGAGCTTCGGAACGGGACCGGTGCGGCAGGTGGTGATCTACCGGGCCGACATGCCGGCGCCGACGAACATCGTGCTGAAGCCGGCGCCGCGTCCGCATCGCGCCGACGACTCGCGCGACCGGGATCGCGACCATGACCGGGGCGACCGGCGCGGCGGACGGGACCGGGACCGGCGTGGGCCGGGCGGCTCGGGACCGCGGCGAGGGCCGCGTCCGCGCAATACGTAGGCTGTGGAAACGATCGTAGCGATAGCGACGCCGCCCGGGCGCGGCGGCATCGGCGTGGTGCGCATCTCCGGCGAACGGGCGCGGGAGGTGGCCGGGGAGTTGCTGCGTTTTCCGGCGGGAACGGAATGGGTGGCGCGGCACGCGACGCTCGGCGAGCTGATCGACGATAGCGGCGACGTGGTGGACCAGGTGGTGGCGACGTGGTTCGCGGCGCCGCGGAGCTACACGGGCGAGGACGTGGTGGAGATCGCCTGCCACGGCGCGCCGGTGGTGCTGCGGTTCTGCGTGGAGCAGGCGTGCCGGAAAGGCGCGCGGCTGGCCGAGCCGGGCGAGTTCACGCTGCGGGCGTTCGTGCACGGGCGGATCGACCTGCCGCAGGCCGAAGCCGTGCGGGACCTGATCGACGCGACGACGTTGTACCAGGCGCGCGTGGCGGCGCGGCAGGTGGAGGGCTCGGTGGCGCGGCTGCTGGCGCCGTTGAAGACGCAGCTGCTGGAGCTGATCGCGCTGCTCGAGGCGGGGATCGACTTCGCCGAGGACGACATTTCCGTGGCGCCGGCGGCGGAGATTCTGCGGCGGCTGGAGCCGCTGCTGGCGGGTGTCGAGAAGCTGGTGAAGAGCTTCAACTACGGCCGGCTGGTGCACGACGGCGTATCGCTGGCGATCGTCGGGCGGCCGAACGTGGGGAAGAGTTCGCTGTTCAACCGGCTGCTGGAACAGGACCGGGCGATCGTCACCGACATTCCGGGCACGACGCGGGACCTGGTGAGCGAGACGGCGGCGCTGGAAGGCGTGCCGGTGCGGTTCGTGGATACGGCGGGGATCCGGGACGGGAGCGACGTGGTGGAGGCGCTGGGCATCGAGCGGTCGCTGCGCGCGATGGCGGACGCGGATCTGACGCTGGTGGTGATCGACGGCGCGGCGGCGCTGACCGACGGGGACATCGAAATTCTCGGCCGGGCGGCGGCGCAGGGGCGGTACCTGGTGGTGGCGAACAAGTCGGACCTGCCGGCGGTGGCGCAGGCGCCGGAGGGCGCGGTGCGCGTGTCGGCGGCGACGGGCGCGGGGATGGAGGATCTGCGGCGGGCGGTGCTGGAGGCGATCGGACACGCGGCGCAGGCGGAGCACGAGTTCGCGTTCGGCAACCTTCGCGTTGGCGATGGAATTGATCTCGGCGATGCGAGCCTTTTGGGCTTCGCTCAGAGCGACGGAGGGCGACTGTTTTTCGAGCCGTTCCATGGCGAGTTCGTAGGCGCTTTTCATGAGTAGAATGACGTGAAAAGTTCAGGGTCTGCAGGCAGA
>CAYMTH010000084.1:6343-12102 GCA_964393235.1 uncultured Solibacteraceae bacterium
GCGTTCATCACGTCGCTGCGACAGGAGCAGCTGCTGGCCGAATGCGCGGGGGCGCTGCGGTGCGCTCGGGCGGCGGTCGAAGAGAACATCCCGCACGAGATGCTGCTGCTGGACCTTTACGGCGCGCTGCACCCGCTGGACGCGATCACCGGCAAGACGACGGCGGACGATATTCTGAACCGGATTTTTTCGACGTTCTGTATCGGGAAATGATCAGGCGGCGAGGGTGGCCGAGAGCGTGATGGGCACGGCCGCGAGCGCCTTGGAAACAGGGCAGCCGGCCTTGGCGGCGGCGGCGATTTCCTGGAACTGCGCCTCGGCGATCCCGGGGATGGACGCGGTCATTTCAAGGTGAATGCCGGTGATGGCGAAGCCGCCGCCGGGCGCCGGTTCGAGCTTGACGGCGGCGGTGGAGCGGACGCTTTCGGCGGTGAAGCCGGCCTGCGTGAGGGCGAAAGAAAACGCCATCGAGAAGCAGCCGGCGTGGGCGGCGGCGATGAGTTCTTCGGGATTGGTGCCGGTGCCCGATTCGAAGCGGGACTGGAAGGAATAGGGGCCGTTGTAGGCGCCGCTGCCGAGGGCGATGTTACCGGCGCCGGACTTCAAGTCGCCGCGCCATTCGGCGCTGGATTTACGGATGATCATGTCTCTTCGCTCCTCCGCGTTCGATGTCGCCGGCGCGCGGCGCGATGCAGGTTTCCGTCAGCTGATGAAGCCGTTGCGGATGGCGAAGCGGACGAGGTCGCCGGTGGAGTGGAGGTTGAGTTTTTCCATGAGGCGGCTACGGTGGGCTTCGACGGTGTAGACGCTCAGGTTGAGCTGGCTGGCGATGTCCTTGTTGGTGTTGCCTTCGGCGATGAGTTGGAGGACTTCGCGCTCGCGGGCGGTGAGTGGATCGACAGGGTTGGTGACGTGTTTGCGGTAGTCGGTGAGGACGGCGTCGGCGACGGAGGGGCTCAGGTAGGCCTCGCCGCGGGCGACGGCGCGGACGGCGTCGAGCAGCGCGTCGTCGTCGGCGTCCTTGACGAGATAGCCTTTGGCGCCGGCGCGGAGCATTTCGCGGACGTAGACGGCATCGCGGT
This sequence comes from uncultured Solibacteraceae bacterium, assembly GCA_964393235.1. Lineage (GTDB taxonomy): Bacteria > Acidobacteriota > Terriglobia > Bryobacterales > Bryobacteraceae. The sequence continues at coordinate 7,426 of CAYMTH010000084.1, forward strand.
GCATGGAGAGGGCGAGGACGCGGGTGCGGGGGGAGACGTCACCGATGCGGCGGGCGCCCTCGATGCCGTTGAGGCCTTCCATGTTGACGTCCATGATGACGACGTCGGGCAGGGTGCGCTCGGCTTCGGCGACGGCTTCGTGGCCGTTTTTGGCCTCGGCGACGACCTCGAGGTCCGGCTGGGCGGAGAGGATCATGCGGATGCCTTTGCGGACCACGGTGTGGTCGTCGGCGAGCAGGATGCGGGTTTTCTTACTGGGCATCATCGTTGGTGGCGGCTTCGGCTGCGTAGCGGGCGGGAGCCTCGACCTGGAGGCAGAGGCCTCCGCCGGGCCGGTTGTTCATCGTAAACACGCCGCCGACGCGGCGGGCGCGGGCGCGCATGCCGACCAGACCGAGCGAGGGCCGGCTTTTGGTTTCCTCGGGCATGCCGCGGCCGTTGTCTTCGATGCGGAGCAGCACACGGTCGCCGGAGACGTCGAGGCGCATCGAGGCGGCGGTGGCGCCGGAGTGGCGGGAGATATTGGTGAGCGCTTCCTGGGCGATGCGGAAAAGGTGCGTTTCCTGCTCTTCTTCGAGGCGGCGCGAATAGGCAGACGTGTAATCGGCCTGGATCTGCGTGCGTTCGGAGAAGCGCTCGCTGAGCCAGCGGAGGCCGGCGTCGAGGCCGAAATCGTCGAGGATGACGGGTCGGAGCAACTGGCTCAACTCGCGCACGGCGGTGAGGGAGCCGTCGAGGATTTCGACGCACTCGGCGCGGTTGTCGACGAAGGCGGGACCGTCCATGCGTTTGAGCATGCTTTTCAGCCCGGTGAGGGACTGGCCGAGTTCGTCGTGGAGTTCGTGGGAGAAGCGGCGGGCGACGACCTCCTGGTCCTGGAGCATCTGCCAGGAGACGCGGTCGAGCTCCTCGGCCTGCCATTCGAGGCGGTGGAAAGCGCGGCGGGTGGTGTAGATCGTGATGGCGGCGCAGCCGATAGCGAGCAGGAGGCAGATGCCGAGCACGACCTCGAGTTCGTCGAGGAGGTCCTGCGACTGCTGTTCGATGAGGGTTTCGAGTTCGGCGCCGCGGCCGGAGCTGACAAAATGCCCGCGCACGAGTTCCTGAGCGTTTTCGTGGATCGATTTCGAGCCCTGGTAACCGACGTGGGCGGCGGCGATAACGAGCAATACGACGAGCGCGAAGCCGAGACCGAGGACGCGCAGGACACGCTGTTCGGAAAGGACTTCACGTTGATACATGCTCTTTAGTCTAGAAGGCAGCGGGCCCCGGACGGCGCACCCCCTGAAATCCGGGTGGTCTTGTGCCCCCTGCATGGGATGGGAAATTGGACGGCGCGGCGGCAATCTGGGAACACAGGAGTTCCCCAGCTTGTTCCCCAACACTTGGAAAACGGATATCGGATCGGGTTTTTTGGTTTTTTTGATCGCCTTGCCGCTGTGCCTGGGCATTTCGATGGCGAGCGGGTTCCCCCCGACGGCGGGGATCCTGACGGCGGTAATCGGCGGGCTGCTCGTCTCGTTCCTGGGCAGCGCGCGGTTGACGATCAAAGGGCCGGCGGCCGGGTTGATCGTCGTGGTGCTCGGCGCGGTGATGGAGTTGGGCGCGGGCGATAACGTGCTCGGCTACAAGCGGGCGCTGGCGGTGGGCGTGGTGGCGGGGGTGATCCAGATCATCTTCGCGCTGACGAAGGCGGGCGTGGTGGGCGACATGATGCCGTCGTCGGTGGTGCACGGCATGCTGGCGGCGATCGGGGTGATTATCATCTCCAAGCAAACGCACGTCGCGCTGGGCGTGACGCCGGAGGGCAAGGAGCCGCTGCACTTGCTCGCGGAGATCCCGCACAGTATTTTGAATTTGAACCCGGAGGTTTGTTTCATCGGGCTGCTCTCTCTATTGATCCTGTTTGGTTTGCCGATGGTGAAGATACCGTGGTTGCGCCGTGTGCCGGGGCCGATGGTTGTCCTGCTGGCCGCGATCCCGCTCGGTCTCCTTTTCGATCTGGAGCACGAGCACAACTACTTCCTGTCGAACCACCTGTTCCACGTCGGGCCCAAGTTTCTGATCCGGCTGCCGGGTTCGCTGTTGAGCACCATCGCCTTCCCCGACTTCTCGGTCATCTTCAGCGCGGTCTCGATCAAGTACATCGTGATGTTCTCGCTGGTCGGGAGCATCGAGTCGCTGTTGAGCGTGTCGGCGGTGGACGCGATGGATCCGGAGAAGCGGACGAGCGACATGAACCGGGACCTGCTGGCGCTGGGCATCGGCAATACGGTGGCGTCGGCGCTGGGCGGCCTGCCGATGATCTCGGAGATCGTCCGCAGCCGGGCCAATATCGACAACGGCGCGAAATCGCACCTGTCGAACTTCTTCCACGGGCTGTTCCTGCTGCTGTCGCTGGCGCTGATTCCGGGCGTTCTGCAGAAGATCCCGCTGGCGGCGCTGGCGGGCATGCTGATCTACACGGGCTTCCGCCTGGCCTCGCCAAAAGAGTTCGCGCACGTCTACCGCATCGGGCCGGAGCAGCTGTTCCTGTTCGTTTCGACGATGCTGGTGACGCTGGCGACCGATCTGCTGGTGGGCGTGGGCGTGGGCCTGGTGCTGAAGGCGGCGCTGCACGTGAAGAACGGGGCGCGGCTGTCGACGCTGTTCAAGGCGATTGTGAAAGAGGAGTGGAACGGCACGGAGTTGATCCTGCGCGTGCACGAGGCGGCCGTATTCACGAACTATCTGGGGCTGAAGCGGCGGTTGATGCGCGTCGATGAAGGCGTGCGTACGGTGGTCATCGACTTCGAAAATGCGTGGTTGGTCGACCACACGGTGCTCGACAAGCTGCACGGTATCGGGCGGACGTGGACGAACCGGCGGTTGATTCTGACGGGCCTGGACGGCCACGAGGCCTACTCGCGGCATGAACTGGCGGCGCGCCGCAAGGCGAGAACGGCGGTGGCGGGGTGACCGGCAAGGAACATCTATGGCACGTCGTGGAGCACCTGGCGCACCTGCTGCCGGACCAGGGGCCGATCGGCGTCTTCATTCACCACAACACGCTGCACGCCTTCCAGCACCTCCCGTTTGAACGGGCGGTGGTGGAGGCGTCGCGGCTTTTCGACACCGAACCATTCTGGCCCGAGTCCCGCTACCGGCGCGAGTTGAACCGGGGGCGCATCCGGGAGGAAGACATCGACGCGGTGCTGGCCGGCGAGGCGGACGGCGAGGTCGTGCCGGGCCTGCGCCGGCGTTCGCTGTGGCGGGCGATGCTCTCGCCCGGCGTGCGTACCTTCGACGCGGCCAGCGTGGCCTGGCGGATGGAGGAAGGCGACCTGGATCGCGACTTCCGCAACCCGGCCCAACGCGAACTGTTCGACGCCTGCGCCACGCGCACCGAGGCGCCGGAGACGCGGCGGGCGGCGGCGCGGCCGGTCGACGCGGTCGTCCATCCGTGGCTGATCCGGATGGCGTCGGTGTACCTCGATCAGGGCCTCTCCTACTGGCCGATGCCGGACCGCGAGCGCGGCTTCTACACGGCTGTCCGGACGCTTCTGGCGCAGCCCGGCGGATTGCTGCCGGCGGAGTTGCGCGGCCTCGACGAGGAGTTCCGGGCGCAGGAGGCGCGGGAGTCGGCGGCGGGCGACGTGGTGGCCGAGTGGCTCGGGCCGGACGAGAACCGCTGGGAAGAACGGCTGCGCGACGAGTTGCTGGCGCTGCCGGGGTGGGCCGGGCTGTTCTCCAAGCTGGAGCGGCAACCCGAACTGTTCCCGCACCAGACGCTGCCCTGCACGCTGATGGATTTTCTGGCGGTGCGGCTGACGCTGGCGAAGGTGGCGGCGCGCCACGTGCCTCCGGCGACCGAAGACGAAGAAGACGAGGACATCGAGGCGGCGCGCCTGGCCCGCGCGGCCGGCCTGTACGACGCGGCGCGCCTGACGGGATTGAGCGGCGAAACGGTGCGCGAATGGGCGCCGCAGCGCTGGCGGCGGTTCGTGGAGGAAGTGGAGGCGTTCAACGATCTGGAGCGGAGGCGCGTCTACCACCTGGCCTACGAGCGGCGGCACGAACTGGATGTGCTGCACGGCCTGGAAGCGCACCGGCGGAACGTCACCGGCAACCGGCGGATGCGGGCCGCGGCGCAGGTGTTCTTCTGCATCGACGAACGCGAAGAGTCGATGCGGCGCGCGCTCGAAGAGGTGGACCCGCTGGTGGAGACCTTCGGCGCCGCCGGCTTCTACGGTGTCGCGGTGGATTACAAGGGTATCGACGACGCGCGCGGCGCGGCGCTGTGCCCGGTGGTGGTGAAGCCGCAGCACGCGGTCCGCGAACTGCCGGCCGCCGAGGACAGCCACCTGCACGAGAAGCGCGTCTTCCGGCGCCGACTGATGGCGCTGACGGCGCACCACGCTTCGGCGTCGTCAAGGTCCTTGGTGCGCGGTGCGCTGGCCACGGCGGCGCTGGGCACGCTTTCTTCGATTCCGCTGATCACGCGCGTGCTAGCGCCGCGGCAGTACGGCAAGCTGCGCGACGCACTGAACCGGGCCTTCCTGCCCGAACCGCGCACGGAACTGACACTGATGCGTGACGACGCCGGCGCGCACCAGACCGTCGAGGGCCTGATGCTCGGCTTCTCGGTGAACGCAACGGCCGACCGTGTGGCGAGTGCGCTGGTTCCGGCCGGACTCA
>CAYMTH010000085.1:0-12098 GCA_964393235.1 uncultured Solibacteraceae bacterium
CTACCGCCTCGCCGTACAGGTCGGCGCCGAATGGGCCCGCCGCGGCGAACCCGACCGGGGCCGCCCCCTCCTGCTGGAGGCTCTCGGCGCCGCCCGCACGGCCAACTCTCCGGAGCACATCGCCCGCGTCCTGGTCGAACTCGCCGCCCTCGAATCCGCCGCCGGCGCCCCGGCGCTCGTCCGCCAGTACTGCGCCGACGCATTCCGCGCCCACGCCGCCGTCGAACACTTCGAGGACGTCTGCGGCGACGCCGAGTCCTCCGCCGCCCCCCTCACCGGCCGCATCGCCGCCCTCCGCGTCCGCATCGACGCCCGGCACGAAGAACTCCGTCGCGACCCCGACCGTTATCAGGTCCGCCGCCGCACCGCCGCGCTCCACCAACGCCTCGCCGCTCTCCTTCACCAGGCCGGCCAACCCGCCGAGGCCCGCGCCGAACTCGCCCGCGCGGTCGAACTGCTCGACGACCTCGTCCGCCGCGACCCCGACAACCGCGCCGTCGCCGTCCAGGCCCAGCGCGCGCGACGCACCCTCCAACAACTGCCACAATAAAGGGGTGGCTGACCACCTCCATTACTCCTGCTGGCTGCGCGGCTTCTCCCCGCTCACCATGCTCCGCCAGTTCGGCAAAGCGCTCGAACTCTTTCCCTTCTCCCCCCAAAACCCCGGCGAATCCATTCTCCGCATCCAGGCCGTCTCCTCGGGCGAACCGCCCCTGCTCGAACGCCCCTTCCTCGACCCCATCGACCCCAAACTCGTCGTCACCGAAGCCAACGAGTTCCTCCACGACGACTGCGCCTACTCCTTCGACACCTGGTGGGGCCTCTGGACCTTCGAAAAGGATTGGACCCTTCACCCCGCGCGCGTCTCCATCTCCTGCTTCGGCCCCCGCTTCGCCGATTCCCCGCTCGGCGACGACGACCGCCACGCCGAACACCTCCGCATCGATTTCGGCCCCGAAATCTGGTTTCTCCCTCAACCCGACCTCCCGAATTCGTCCTGGTACGCCCGGTCCAATCTGAAAGGCATGCTCAAATACGTCCACGCCATCGACGAGGCGCTCCCCATCGAACGCCGCTCCCTCTGGACCGAATCCGGCGGAAACTTCGCCGAAAGGCTCCGCGCCGCCGCCTCCGAATTGTAAAAAGATATCCTCTCCGTTTTTCCCTGCACACCGGCGCAACTCATTGAATCCGTTCTATCTGATATGCTGGTGTTCTCCGAAAAATCAAAGTCCAATCCGTTCTGGAATCCCGCGGCCGGATAAGAATTCCACTGATGGCTAAGGTGATTCCTTAGAACTGAGTAGGTAGTTTGGCAACCGGATAGTAGTGGTACCCTCAGTTGACCAACTACTAGGACGCCTTTACCATCGGAAGCGTGGTGCTGGAAAAGCTAATGAATAACGGAACAGCCATTCTCGACAGCTCCCACGGGGACAACCTCGCGGCGAACCGAATCCGGATTGTCATCGCCGACGACCACCCCATTGTGCGCGACGGCATCAAGCGGTTGCTGGCGCTCGAAAGCGACATCGACGTCGTCGGTGAGGCCGGTGACGGACGCAGTGTTCTTGACGTCGTCCACGAGACGAACCCCGACGTGCTTCTGCTCGATCTCCGCATGCCGAATCTCGATGGGCTCGGTGCTCTCGAAACGCTCCAGCAAACGAACAAACAGACCCGCGTCATCATCCTCACGGCCTCCGAGGACAAGAATGAATTCGTCCAGGCCATGAAGCTCGGCTGCTCCGGCATCGTGCTGAAGCAGACGGCTCCGGAACTGATCGTCAAATCGATCCGCAAGGTGTACGCCGGCGAGATCTGGCTCGATTCGCACACCACCGCCGCCGTCATGCGCCAGTTCGCCACCCCCGGTTCGGAAATGGCCGCCGCCGGCTCGTCCAACAAGGGCCGCGAGCGCTCGCCGCTGTCCACCCGCGAACGGGAAATCGTCGCGCTGGTCGCCCAGGGCTACAAGAACAAGGAAATGGCCGAAAAGATGTTCATCTCCGAGCAGACGGTGAAAAACCACCTGCACAACATCTTCGACAAACTCGGCGTTTCCGACCGCCTGGAACTCGCCCTCTACGCCATCCACAAGGGCCTGCACCTGCAGAGCTAGCTGCTCAGCACCCGCCGCATCAGCATCCGCGGCAGCAAACGCACCGCCTCCGCGATGATCCCCGCGTTCATCTTGGATTCCCCGTACGTTCGCCCGTGGTAGACGTTGGGCACCTCGGCCACCGTCCCCCCCGCCGCGTGGACGTGCGATAGCAGTTCGTAAAGGAAGGCGAACCCGCCGGATCGCACCCTGTCGAGTTGCAGCCGCCGTAGCAGCGCCGCATCCCAGCACCGGTATCCGCTCGTCGGATCGCTCAGCGCCACGCCCGTGCTCACCCGCACCAGCATCGTCGCCACGCGGCTCACCACCAATCGCCGCAGTGGCCAGTCCCGCACCAGCGCCTCCTCGCCACAGTAGCGCGACCCCACCACCAGTTCCGCCCGCCCCACGCCCTCGAGCAACGCGGGCAGGATCGCCGGGTCGTGGGAGAGATCGGCGTCCATCGTCACCACGCACTCCGCCCCGGCCGCGATCGCCCGCTGCAGCCCTTCCCGCATTGAATGACCGTAACCCCGCGGCCCGGACCGTTCCAATACCTCCACCCCGCTCAGTTCCCGAGCCACCCGCGCCGTGCCGTCCGGACTCCCGTCATCGACGATCAGCACGCGCGGATCACCCGGGCAGTGCCTTCGAATCGACTCGACGAGCGGCTCTACGTTCTCACGTTCACAATACGTGGGGATAACGATCCAGATCTTCACTGCGGACTTCGACCAAGTTCCAGCTTAAGCACTCCGCGTTACACCTGTCTATAACCCGTAATCCGTTATCCTGTGCCCATGCGCGTCCTCGCCCTTCTCGCCTTCGCCGCCGCCGCCTTCCCCCAATCGCCGCTACCCCCGCTCCGCGAACAGGCCGCGACGCAGCAGGAGTGGCTCCGGCTCCGCCTCGAACGCGTCCTGCCCGACCTCATGCGCAAGCACGACGTCGCCATGTGGCTCGTCATTTCGCGCGAGTACAACGAGGACCCCGTCTTCTACTCCCTCGTCTCCCCCACCACCTTCGCCGCCCGCCGCCGCACCATCTACGTCCTCTACGACCGCGGCCCCGGCAAAGGTGTCGAACGCCTCGCCCTCGGCGGCAACTCGCAAGGCGGCCTCTTCACCGTCTATCGCGATCCCGCCGTCGAAAACCGCGAACTCCTCGGCGACGCCCAGTGGCGCCTCCTCCGCAAGGTCATCGACGACCGCAACCCCAAAAACATCGCCGTCGACATCTCCCACACCCACGCGTTCGCCGACGGCCTCTCCGCCGGCTACCGCGAACAGCTCGAAGCGGCCCTCGGCCCCGCCAACAAGGCCAAACTCAAGCGCGCCGAACTCCTCGCCCTCGAGTACGTCGAAACCCGCCTGCCCGAGATGCTCCCCCTCTACCGCCGCCTCCAGGAGCACGCCCATTCCCTCATCTCCCGCGCCTTCTCGAACGAGGTGATCCAACCCGGCGTCACCACCAGCGAGGACGTCGTCTGGTGGCTGCGCCAGAACGCCCTCAACAACGGCTTCGGCACCTGGTTCCAACCCTCCGTCCGCGTCCAGAAACCGGCCCGCTCCGGCGTCAACATCCTCGCCGAGGACGCCCCCGTCGTCATCGATCGCGGCGACGTCCTCCACGTCGATTTCGGCCTCTCCGCCATGCGTCTCAATACCGATACGCAGCACATGGGCTACGTCCTGCGCGAAGGCGAGTCGGCCCCGCCCCCCGGCCTCCTCGCCGCGCTCGAGAAGGGCAAGCGTATGCAGGATCTCCTGCTCAGCCGCATGAAGCCCGGCCTCACCGGCAACGCCGTCTTGAGCGAGGCTCTCGCCGACGTCCTCGATGCCGGCATCAAGGGATCGATCTACACCCACCCCATCGGCGACCACGGCCATGGCGCCGGCCCGCTCATCGGCCTCTGGGACCGCCAGCAGGCCATCCCCGGCCGCGGCGACGTCCCGCTCAAGCCCGGCACGTGGTTCTCGATCGAGCTCTCCGCCAAAGTCCCCGTCCCGGAGTGGAACGGCGCCGAGGTCTTCATCGGTATGGAGGAGGAAGCCCACATGCGCGCCGACGGAAAAATGGAGTGGGTGCTCCGCCGCCAGGACCGCTTCCATCTCGTCCGCTAAGCGCCCCGGCGCTTTGCTGAAAGTGCGGTCATGATCTCGGATACATCCCCGGAATCGAACGAATCGTGCTCGAGTTGCGGCGCCGTCAGTACCCCGGCGACCGTCTGTAGCACGCTCTCGATCTGACCGAACTCCTCCGTTCCTTCGAACTCGGAGCGCTTCGCGCCCGGCACCCCGAAGCCAGCATCCGCCCTCGTAAAGGCCTTGGACATCGTTACCGACCGGGCCTGACGAAGTTCGGCTGCTTCCCGCGCACGCCGATGGACACGGCGCCTTCCCCGCCTCCCCAGACCTCAGTAGAGTGATACGTTGGTTTCTTATGCGTTTCGCTCTGCTCGCGCTCTCCGCCGCGGCCCTTTACTCCCAACCTTTCCCCCAACACGTCGCCTCCACCGAATCCGCCCTGCCCCCCATCCCGGCCCGCAAAGCCGGCAAACTCCAGGCCCGGCCCGACGGCCTCTTCGAAAACGGCAAACGCCTCTTCCCCCGCGACGGCCTCAAAAGCTGGGCCCCCGTCGATGTCAAAGCCGCCGAATATGACGGCAAGGGCCGCCTCTGGTTCTGCTCCCCCCAAGGCCTCGGCGTCCGCGAAAACGGCCAGTGGAAACTCTACGGGCCCCAGGACGGCCTCCCCTGGAACGAATGCACCTCTCTCGCCCCCGCCCCGGACGGCTCCGTCTGGCTCGGCACCACCAAAGGCGCCATCCGCTTCGACGGCACGAACTTTGAATACCGCCAGGGCCGCCGCTGGCTCCCCGGCGACAACGTGAAATCCGTCTTCGTCGACAAGGACAACACCGCCTGGTTCCAGACCGACGGCGGCGTCGGCAGGATCCGCTCCGTCCCCATGACCCTCGCCGAAAAAGCGAAGTTCTTCGAGGACGAAATCGACCTCCGCCACCGCCGCACCGAGTACGAATACGTCCTCGAAGTCCGCCTCGACAAACCCGGCGACAAGTCCAAATGGACCCAGCACGACTCCGACAACGACGGCCTCTGGACCTCCATGTACGGCGCCGGCGAATGCTACGCCTGGGCCGTTACGAAGGACCCGAAAGCCAAATACCGCGCGAAAAAGGCCTACGAAGCCATGCGCTTCCTCTGGACCGTCACCCAGGGCGGCACGCCCCCCGCCCCCGCCGGCTACGTCGCCCGCACCGTCCTGCCCGCCTCCGGCCCCGACCCCAACGCCTCCGCCTACACCCCCGAAAAGGACCGCGTCTTCCAGTCCACCCGCGACAGCCTCTGGAAGATCATGAACCCCCGCTGGCCCCGCTCCGCCGACGGCAAATGGTTCTGGAAAGCCGACACCTCCTCCGACGAACTCGACGGCCACTACTACCTCTACGGTCTCTACTTCGACCTCGTCGCCAAGGGCGATCCCGCCGAAGAGGCCCGCGTCCGCGAACACGTCGCCGCCGTCACCTCCCACCTCATCGACAACAACTTCCAGCTCGTCGACCACGACGGCAAAGTCACCCGCTGGGGCGTCTTCAACCCCGAAGCCCTCAACGCCGACATGCTCTGGGCCGACGACCGCCCCCTCAACTCCTTCTCCATCCTCGCCTACCTCAAAACCGCCTTCCACATCACCGGCGACGCCAAATACCAGAAGGCCTACAAACTCCTCATCGACAAGCACGGCTACGCCGTCAATTCCATGATGAACAAGCATCACGCCGGCCCCGGCGGCGGCAACCAGTCCGACGACGAAATGGCCTTCATGATGCTCTACAACCTCCTCCGCTACGAGGACGACGCGAAGCTCCGCCAGATGTTCGGCATCGCCCTCCGCCGCCGCTGGGAGACCGAGGCCCCCGAGCTCAACCCCGTCTTCAACTACATGGCCGCCGCCGTCCTCCAGGGCCAGAAATACACCGACTCCCACCACACCGCCGACCTCACCCTCGACGGCCCCTGGCGCGAAGAGTCCCTCGACACCCTCCGCCGTTTCCCCCTCGACCGCGTCAACTGGCGCCTCACCAACGCCCACCGCCTCGACGTCCGCCCCCTCTCCACCGCCGCCGGCTCCCGCGGACCCCGCCGCGGCGCCCGTCTCGACGGCCGCGTTCTCCCCATCGACGAACGCTACGTCAATCACTGGAACCACGACCCCTGGCAACTCGACCAGGGCGGCAACGGACAGGAGCTCGCCTCCGGCGCGTCCTACCTGCTCCCCTATTACATGGGCCGCTACCACGGCTTCCTCAACGATTAGGATGCGCCCCTCCCCCGCTCTCCTGTTCGCGGCGGCCGCCCTCGCCGCCGCCGCGTCCAGCTTCCAGCCCCCCGTCGCCCTCACGCTCTCCCGCCAGTCCCTCCCCGTCGTCTCCGTCGCCGTCGCCGATTTCAATCGCGACGGCCTCGCCGACGTCGCCACCGCCAACGTCGGCGTCCCGCCCCTCGCCGGCTCCCAGGTCTCCACCATCGGCATTCTCTCCGGCACGCGCGGCGGCCTCCCCGCCAATCTCAACGAAATCCCCGTCGAAGGCAACGTCACCGAAATCCTCGCCGCCGACGTCACCGGCGACGCCAATCCCGACCTCCTCTTCCTCACCATCACCACCTCCGGCACCCGCCTCTGCACCCTACCCGGCACCGGCCTCGGCTTCTTCCTCACCCCGGTCTGCTCCCCCGTCACAGGCTCCCCGGCCAAAATCGCCGTCGCCGACTACGACCGAGACTCCCGCCCCGACGTCTTCCTCCTCCGTCCCCTCGATTCCACCATCCTCGTCATGCGCAACAACTCCGGCGGCTTCTTCGTCCCCGGCCCCACCGCCAACGTCTCCACCCCCGCCGCCTTCGCCCTCGCCGACTGGAACGCCGACGGCACCCCCGACGCCGCCGTCCTCAGCCGCACCGGCCAGATCAATCTCCTCCTCTCCGGTCCCTCCGGCCTCTTCCAGTCCACCCAGTCCCGCCCCGTCAGCCCCTCTTCCAGCGATATCCTCGCCATCGACCTCAACCGCGACAACCGACCCGACCTCGTCCTCACCGATCCCCAGCAAAGCACCCTCGCCTACGCCCTCGGCCGCAACGATTCCTCCGCCTACCTCGGCGCCGTCGTCTCCCAACTCTTCCTCGCCCGCGGCCTCACCCTCCGCGCCGCCGACATGAACGGCGACGCCGTCCCCGAACTCCTCTCCGCCACCGCCGCCGGCATGCTCGTCATCTCCTCCAACGCCGACGGCACCCTCAACATCCCCGATCCCCCCGGCGCTCCCCCCACCGGCATCGGCGCCTTCGCCCCCGGCGACTTCGACGGCGACAACCGCATCGACCTCGCCGTCCACGCCATGTCCCCCAACGGCGCCACCGTCTTCCTCCTCCTCAGCCAGCCCACCGCCACCCTGACCTCCCTTGAGGCCACCCCGCTCACCTCCGTCTACGGCGCCCGTATCCAGGCCGTCGTCCGCATCCGCATGGCCGCCCCGGGCCCCGTCGCCGTCCCGCTCGCCGGCGCGTCCGTCCAGCTCTACGACGGCGCCACGCTCCTGCAAACCGTCACCGCCGCGCCCGTTGCCGGCGGCGCCGGCGAACTCGCCAACGCCTGCGTCGAACTCGCCCTCCCCGTCGGCGCCCGCGACCTCACCGCCCGCTTCCTCGGCAACGCCGCCTATACCGCCTCCACCTCCGGCGCGCTCCGCATCAACGTCGCCCCCTCGCCCAGCACCATCAGCCTCGTCGCCGGCTCCAACGACGTTTCCTATACCCAAGGGCTCCGCATCAACGCCTCCGTCACCGGCGCGCTCGTGCTTCCCAGTGAAGGCGTCGTCCGCCTGCTCGTCAACGGCAACGTCGTCTCGCAGGGCCTCGTCAACAACGGCATCAGCCAGCTTGCCATCCCGCCCCGGATGCCCCTCGGCCGCATCCGCGTCAAGGCCGTGTTTGAAGCGTCCAACTTCGTCGCCTCCGAGACCGGCGAGTCGGTGTTCAACGTCACCGGCGGCGACGTCACCGCCGCCTCAGCCGCCTCCTACCGTTCCACCGTCGCCCCGGATTCGCTCGCCGTCCTTGCCGTGCCCGGCCTCGTCCGCACCGCCGGCGCCTCGGCCGCCGAAGTTCCGTGGCCGCTCACGCTCGGCGGCGTCCAGGCCGAACTTCGCGACGCCACCGGCGGCAACCGCCAGCGCGTCGGCCTCATCTATGCCGGCACCGGCCAGGTGAACGTGCACCTGCCCGCCGGCGTCCCGCCCGGCCCCCGCCGCATCGTCGTCAATATCGACGGCGTCGACGCCGCCGCGGGCGAAATTCAGATCGCCGCCTCCGCCCCCGGCCTCTTCACCGCCGACAGCTCCGGCTCCGGCGCCCCGGCCGCCTACGCCGCGCTTTACCGCGCCGGCGGCGCCGTCGAAGATCAGCCCGTCTTCAGCTGCGCCGGCGGCCGCTGCTTCCCCGCCCCGCTCTCACTCGGCGAGACCGGCGACTCGCTCGTGATCACTCTCTTCGGCACCGGCTTCCGCAACGCCACCGTCACCGCCACCGTCGACGGCTTCCCAGCCGAGGTTCTCTTCGCCGGCGCGCAACCCGGCGTACCCGGCCTCGACCAGGCCAACGTCCGCATCCCCCGTGAGGCCGCCGGCCGCGGCGAGGTCGCCATCGTGCTCTTCGCCGATGGCGCCCCCGCCAATGCCGGACGGATCGTCATCCGTTAGCAGTCCCGCTCCCTACGGCTTCGAAATCGACAGCGTCACGCCCGTCGACCCGCAAGCCTTGCTCACAAAGACTTCGAACGGCTGCCCGTCCACTGGTCCGCAGCACCCGATCACGTAGCGGCGCTCGGCCACCGTCCCATCGGAGCTCACCACGGTATCGCCCGTCAGCAGCAGCGGCCCGTTCGTGAAGATCTGCGCGCCTTGCAGGTTCTGTCCACTCACGCGCAATCCGCTGATGTACTGAAACGGACCGTTCGGCGCCGGCAGCGGATTCGGCCGCACCTTGCTCACCACCGGAAACCGGCAGTTGATCCGGTTGACCGCGAAATTCCGCAGCGTCACGCCCAGCGCCCATTCGTCGTTCGGCGTGTTCGTCGCCACCAGCGCCACCCACGATGAAATCGTGTTGTTCACGTTGAGTGCGATGGTGAAGGTTCCCCCGGGCCCCAGCGCCACCGGCTGCTGCCGAACGCCCCGGATAAAGGGAACGATGTGCGTCGGCGCCGGAATCGACCCGCCCGGCGTCACCGTCCCCGTCACCGTCAGCGCCTCCTGATTGGAGAAACTCATGAACCCGTACGCGCTCGACGCCGCGCGCAGAATCGGCGACGTCACGTTGATCGTCCCGTACACCGCGGGCCGAAACTCATTCTCCGCCGCCGCATAAAAGGGCTCGATGTCCCGCCCGGAAGCGAACGTGCCGAACCCCGGCGCCGCGACGCCGGCCCGATCGAACCACGCGCCGTCCCCCACTTTGTACTGCGTCAGCCGGCGTACGGTCGGGTCCCACCGCAACCGCCCGTACCGCGCCGCCCGCGACAGGACGCCCCGCCGCCACATCAACAACTGCGGCTGGCCCGTCACCGCGAGCCCGGTCCACAGATCCGCCGCCAACCGCGCCGAGTCCGTCGCCGGCGCCGTGATCACGCGCTGCCACGTCCCCGCCAGCGCCGTGAACAGCCGCTGCGTCAACTCGTTCGCCGTCACGCCCTGGTCCGGCGTTCCGCCCTCGGCATACTTCCCGGCCAGCGCCACACCCGTCTGCGCCTTCTTGTCGGTGAAGTACCAAAGCTGGTACAGCGCGTTCGCGGTCGAAGGCGTCGAGGGCCCCCCGAAGACATCGAACATCCGGTAGCTGTCCACGCCCGGAACGAACCCGGTCGAAAAGCTCGTCGTCGCCGCCGTCTGCTCGATGTTCTTCACCGCCGCCGGCGTATTGAACTTCCGGTCGCTCGTCGCCGCGAAATCGATCGTCTTGCTGACCACCGTCGCCGCCGGCGGCACCGGTGCCGGCGGCGCGTCGGCGTAGTTCACGGTCACCGCCAGATTCACGTCCCCGTCTACCGCCCCCGCCGGAATCCGCAACTCCGTCCCCGCAATCGGGCTCTCCGGATTCGTGATCTGCAACGTCCCCCCGCTCGCGTCCACCGCCTGCCGCCCTCCATACGGCGCCAGCACCGCGAGTTCGATAAAGCTCCCCGGCGAACTCGAAATCGTCACCGTCATCGAGTTCTGCGCCGGCGGCCGCAGCTCCCGCTCAATCACGTCCACGTTCACGTTGAAATCCTGCTCGCCAACCACCGCCACGCCGTTGATCACCACCGAACCGCTACTGACCCTCGTGTTCCGGATCCGCAACCGGTGCGGCAGCGCCGGGTCCACGACTGTAAACTAAGCCGTGAAAACGTTCGGCCCGCTCGTCGTGCGCGTAAATGTCGAGGGGCCGAAAACGGGAAATCCGGCTCCGGCCAGTATCGTGGCCGACAGCCAGAGGGTTGCCAGAAGAGCTTGTCTCATAGGGTGCAGCGCCGCATCGTATTCGGATTCGTCTGACCACCGCGTCACCCGTTCGGGTGAGCCGCCGCAAAAACCGGATGCACCCCAAAACCCGGTTCACACATCTTCTATTTTTTTATTTCCCTTGTTTTCAACAACGTACGAAAACAGATCGAGCAAGTACTCCCAGTCCCTCCAGTACCCTGAAATTGAGGCGGAACAAAATCCGTCGAGTTCCGGGAGGCCATATGGACGAGATCATCATCGTCATCATTCCCGGACTGTGAACCTATGCGTAACTAAATAAACCTCTTGCGCTCACAGTCGCAAGACAACAACAATCCCACAACTCCGGGTTGCACTTGTTGCACAGTCTGATATGATCCTAGGAGTACTCCCCTCTGGGAGAACTCCTAGGACGCCAGACATCGCGCCATCGTTTCGGTTCGAGGTGTTATGCGACTGTCGGTAGTTCTCGCCGGGTTCCTCTCACTCCTCCTGATCAGTCTGACAGGCAGGCGCAACGGTTCGCCGGATTCCGGGCTTTCCCCCGAATCGCACTGGCTCAACAACCCCTTCGTCCGCCAGCGCGTCGAAGGCACGAAAGCGCTGCGCGGCGCTGATTACTCCCGCGCCATTTCCGAATTTTCCTCCGGCGCCGAGGCCGCCGCCCGCATCGGAGACCACGTCTCCCGCGGCCGTTTCCTCGCCAACCAGGCCGGCGCCCTCATGATGCTCGGCGAAAACCGGAAGGCCATCGAATGCCTGCTCGCCGCCCGCCGCTCCGCCACCGCCGCCGGCGACCTGCTCACCCTCCAGGCCGCCGAAGCCAACCTCTCCAGCCTCTACGTCCTCACCGGCGACTACGATGCCGCCGCCGAAGCCGCCGCCCGCGGATCCACCATCCATCCCCCCAAACAGGATCCCGAACAGCGCGTCCGCACCCTTTCCATCTTCGGCCGCGCGGCCGCCAAAGCCGCCGGCACACACGCCGCCGAACCCTATTTCCGCGAAGCCCTCTCCGTCGCCGCCGCCGTCGGCTCGCTCTCGCTCGAAGCCGACATCCTCGAACTTTGGGCCTTCGAAGCCGGTCAGGAACCCGGCGGCTACGACGAGTGGACCGGCGAGATGTTCGCCCGCGCCTGGTGGAAACGCCGCGCCGCCCGCGACCCGCGGCTTTCCCTCACCGAAGCCCGCCTCGCCCGCTACTTCCGCGAACGCGGCCAGTGGCGCGCCGCCCGCCTCTGGATCGAACGCGTCGAATCCGCCATCGCCAAGGGGAAACGGCTCCCCGTCCCCGAATGGATTCTCCGCGCCGATTCCGCCGCCGTCAACGCCGGCGACGGCCACCTCGAAGAAGCGCTGACCGGCTACCGCGACGCGCTGCGTCTCGCCGAAAAGTGGCGCCGGGCACTCCCCCCGGTCGAGCGCCTCCGTCTCGGC
>CAYMTH010000086.1:0-11770 GCA_964393235.1 uncultured Solibacteraceae bacterium
GCAGCGCCAGCGCCGTCGCGATCGCCCCGCCCGCAAACACCCCCAGCGCCGCGCCGACCAGCATCCCGAACGGCTGCAGCAGCACAAACGCCACGAACTGCAGCGAATACGCCAGAAACAAAAACACGACCACCCGCACGCCGGCCACCAGGTGCGACGACTTCGGCGCCGGCGTTTGCGCTGGGCTGCTCATGCGCCGCTACTTCGCGATCTTGACCTTCACGCCGCCCATCGCCACCTTCACCGGCAGCACCTCGGCCCCGGCATCGGCGATGATCGACGAGACTTTGTCCTTCGTCCCCGGCTCCACCAGGAAGAACACGCAGCCGCCCCCGCCCGCGCCGCAAACCTTCGCGCCCACCGCGCCCGCCTTCTTCGTCGACGCCACCAGCTTGTCGATCAGCTCCGTCGTGATCCCCGGCGCGTTCTTCTTCCGGAAAACCCACTCCTCCCGCAGCAGCCGCGCCGTCTCGTCCCAGTCGGCCTTCTCCAGCGCCAGCCGCATGTCGTGCGCAATCGACGCGATCTGGTCGAAGTTCTTGTGAACCTTCTTGTCCCCGTCGATATGCAGCTTCGTCACTTCCCAGTTATTGATCCCCGAGTTCCGCGGCTCGCCCGTGTAGGCCAGCACCGTCCGCCGCTCCAGGTCAGCCGCGTCGAGCGGAATCGCCACCCGCCGGATCCCGTCCGCCCGCAGCTCGATCGCGCTGATCCCGCCGTACATCGCCGGATAGTAGTCCTGGCACCCCGTCGGCACCCGGATGATCTGCGCTTCGATATTCTGCGCCAGCTCCCGCAGCCGCTCGATCGAGTACCCCGCGTTCAGCCACTTGTTAAACGCCGCGCAAATCGTGATCAGCAGCGACGACGACCCCGAGATCCCCGCCCCCGCCGGCGCCTCCGAATGCGAGTCCAGTTCCAACCCCGTCTCCGGCGCGAAAAAACTCACCGCATACGCCAGCAGCGACAGCTTGTACTTCTTCGCCGCCTTCAACTCGGCGAGCGACGCAAACGTCTCCTCCACCCCCAGGTCCCGCGACCGCAGCACGATCTGCCGGTCGTTGCGCGGCACGATCGAGCACGACGTGTACCGGTCGACGGCGAAGTTCACCGTCACCGCGTTCTCGTGGTGCAGATAGAGAGGCCAGATATCTAGGGTGCCGCCGGCCAGGTCGACGCGGCATGGAGATTTGGACGTGATGCGCATGAAATTCCTAGTGTAGCTCCGCCTCACCCCCGGGCGGCGCGGGTCAACAACAGCACCGTCGCAATCGCCTCCAGCGGCGCCAGCGCCAGCGTCAACCGCACGATCCCGTCCGGCGTCAGATACCCGAGCATCGCCACCGTCGTCTCTTCATCCACCACCCGCGGCGCCGCGAAAAACGCCACCAGCAACAGCAGAAACCCCATCCGCAGCCGCCCCTTCGCCGTCGACGCTTCCTCCGTCCGGTTCGCCACGAACGCCGCCAGCGCCGCCACCGTCAACGACGCCAGAAAGCTCATCACCGCCAGCGACAACCCCACCGCCACCGGCGGCGCCACCAGCCGCCCGCTCCGCGCGCTCACCGTCCCGATCCCCAGCCACAAAAGCCCCACCCCCATCAGCCACCCCACCACCACCGCCCGGAACAAACCCGCCAGCGGCACGCCCCGCCCCGGCGCCGCGAACACCGCGTCCACCGCCATCGGCGCCACAAAGAACAGGCTCAACAGCGAATACGGCAGCAGCAGAAACAGATCGAGGTACTCGATCCCCTTCACATACGGCACCGCCACCCCGAACAGAAGCGCCACCAGCAGGTTATTGAGTACGGTCCGCCCTTTCACCTGAGTTAGCATAATGCATGAGATGACACGGAAACGACTTTTTCTCGCCCTCGGCGTCGCCGCCTGCGCCGCCATCGGTTATGGCTTCCAGGCCGCCGTCACCAAACCGGCCGCCCCCAAGGACCCGATCGCCGCCGGCTTTGAAAAGACGACCGTCGCCTCCGTCGCCGACGCCGTCGACCAGATCACCGGCCAGCGCGGCTTCCTCTCTCACGACATGCGCCCCCGCACCGGCAACATCCGCGTCGTCGGCCGCGCCACCACCGTTCTCCTCAAACCCGCCGCCCCCGAAAAAGCCACCCCCGCCCTCTCCACCGGCATGTCCCCCGCCATGATCGACAACGCCAAACCCGGCGACGTCGGCATCATCGTCATCGAGGACGGCCTCGACGTCGCCGGCATCGGCGGCCTCATGAGCACCGCCGCCAAGGCCCGCGGCATGGCCGGCGTCGTCGTCGACGGCGGCGTCCGCGATCTCAAGGAAGTGCGCGGCCTCGGCCTCCCCATCTACGCCCGCTCCGTCGTCCCCTCCTCCACCGTCTCCCGCTTCGCCGGCGTCGCCAAGGACGTCCCCGTCCAGTGCGCCGGCGTCACCATCAAGCCCGGCGACTGGATCGTCGCCGACGAAGACGGCGTCGTCCGCGTCCCCGCCGAAAAGGCGCAGGAAGTCCTCCAGCGCGCCCGCGAAATCGACGACCGCGAAACCAAGATGGTCCCCTACATCCTCAAGTTCAAGTCCCTCACCAAGGCCGTCGAAGTCTTCAACCGTATCTAATCCGGTTCCGGGCGGAGACCCTAGGAGTCGTAGGGTATTTTTCCACAGGCCTCCCATATACTCAAAAATCGGCTGCCGTCCGATAAACAGGTATATGGCAGAACGACGTATCGAGCCCCGCATGATGTGCGCGGATCTCGTCGAAATCGAATGGCACGACGCCTCCGGGCGTCCCCGAAAGACCGTCGCCAACCTTGAGGACATCTCGCGCCTCGGCGCATGCCTGCAAGTGGAAGAGGAAATCCCGCTCCGGACCAGCGTCCGGATGACCGTACTGAACACGAACTACTCCGGCGCCGTCCGCTACTGCGTCTTCCGGGAGTTCGGCTACTTCCTCGGCATCCAGTTCGACCCCGGCACCCGTTGGAACGCCCGCGCGTTCAAACCGCTGCACCTGTTCGATCCGCGCCGCCTCCTCGACATCAGCCCGTCTAAATAAGCCGCCAGGGAAGTCGATAAACTTCCCTCTATGCGCCTGCTTTCCGCCCTCGCACTCGCCGCAGTGTGCGCGGCTCAACCTTCCGCCCCGGAAGTCGATGTCGCCGCAGATATCGCAGTAGACATCGCCGTCTACGGCGCCACGCCCGCCGGCATCGCCTCCGCCGTCGTCGCCGCCCGCCAGGGCCACCGCGTCGCGCTCCTCGAGCCCACCGCCCACTTCGGCGGTCTCCTCACCGGCGGCCTCTCCTATACCGACTTCCGCACCCAGGAATCCGTCACCGGCTTCTTCCGCGAGTACATGGACCGCGTGCTGGCCTTCTACCAGCGCTCCTACGGCCCTGACTCCCCACAAGTCCGCGACTGCTTCCTCGGCGCCCATGCCGAACCCCGCGTCTCCGCCCACATCCTTCGCGAACTCGTCGCCGCCGAAAAGACGCTCACCCTCCACCCCGAATGGCGCCTCCGGTCCGCCACCGGCTCCCCCCGCATCGCCTCCGCGGCTTTTCAAACCCCGGCCGGCCCCCGCACCGTTCGCGCCCGCTTCTGGATCGACGCCACCTACGAAGGCGACCTCGCCGGCGCCGCCAAAGTCCCCTACCGCCTCGGCCGCGAATCCACCCGCGAATACGGCGAACACTTCGCCGGCGTCCTCTACTTCGACCAGGGCCGCATCCTCCCCGGCTCCACCGGCGAAGCCGACTCCCACACCCAGTGCTACAACTTCCGCGTCATCATGACCAACCGCCCCTCCAACCGCGTCCCCGTTCCCCGCCCCGCCTCCTACCGCCGCGAAGAGTACACCCACCTCCTCCCCCACCTCCAGTCCGGCCGCACCACCGAGATCTACACCGAATCCCACGCCGGCATCTTCCGCCTCCAGCGCATCCCCAACGACAAGTCCGACATGAACGACATCAAGCAGGCGCCCATCCGCGTCGCCCTCCCCGGCGAAAACGACGCCTGGCCCGAAGGCGACGCCCCCACCCGCGCCCGCATCCACCAGCGCCACCTCGATTACGCCATCGGCCTGCTCTACTTCCTCGCCAACGACGAAGCCCTCCCCCCGGCCATCCGCGCCAAAGCCCGCGAATGGGGCCTCGCCGGCGACGAGTTCCGCGACACCGCCAACCTCCCCCCCGCCCTCTACATCCGCGAGGCTCGCCGCATCCGCGGCGAATATACCTTTACCGAGCACGACACCCAACCCGCCCCGCGCTCCGTCCGCACCGCCCTCCAGCCCGATTCCATCGCCATCGGCGACTACGCCCTCAACTCCCACGGCCACCAGCCCGCCGGCCCCCTCTACCCCACCCTCGTCGAAGGCGACTACGCCTTCTCCACCACGCCCTTCCAAATCCCCTACGGCGTCATCGTCCCCCTCGGCGTCGATAACCTCCTCGTCCCCGTCGCCGTCTCCGCCTCCCACGTCGGCTTCTCCGCCCTCCGCCTCGAGCCCACCTGGACCGCCCTCGGCCACGCCGCCGGCCTCGCCGCCACCCTCGCCGTCAAACGCGACGTCCCCGCCCGCGACGTCCCCGTCGACTCCCTCCGCCGCCTCCTCCATTCCCAGGGCCAGGCGACCATCTATACCTCCGACGTCCCCCCGTCCCACCACCTCTTCCCCGCCGTCCAATGGGCCGGCCGCCACGGCTTCCTCCACGACCTCGTCGACTACCGCACCGCCGTCCTCTCCCCCCTCCAGAAGCGTCACGGCCTGCAATACTCCTTCGCCTTCCCCAACCACGCCGTCGAGCCCGACAAACCCCTCGACCCGGCCCTCCGCGAAGCCTGGAAAAAGCGTGTTCCATGCGGAAACGCCCCGGATGCGAACACCCGGGGCGCCTTCCTCGAAGCCGTCTACCGCCAGTGCGGCCGGTAGATTAGAACTCGAACCGGCCGATGATCAGCAGGTTCGAGTTCGACGTGCCGATGTCGGAGAACGAGCCGCGCGTACCGCTCCCGATCCGCGCGAACGCCCCCAGGTTGTTCAGGTTGAACGACCCGTTCGGGTCCGCGAACTGCGGCTGCTTGATCGGGAAATTGTTCCCGTCCAGGCGCACCTGGAACCGGTACTTTTCCGCCACCCGCCACCACTTCGCGATCGACACCTGGGTCCACAGCAGCCCCGGCCCCTCAAACACGTTCCGGCCCAGGTTGCCCGCCGTAAACGCCGCCGGGTAGGCGAACGAGCTCGCCAGCAGGTACGGATTCTGCGCCTGCGTCGGGAACCGGTTCGGCCCCAGCTGCCAGTTGTCCACCGCCGCCGCCTGATGCGTCGTCACGATGTTCGGCCGCGATTCGCCCGGCAGATACCGGTTCGGGCTCCCCGCGAACGACACGTTGAACGGCGCGCCCGACTGCAGCGTCTGCGTCCACGTCAGCTGCCAGCCGCCGAACACATGGTTCGACACCCCGCCCCCGTTCATCCACCGCCGGCCCTTCCCGAACGGCATCTCATACGACATCACCGTCACGAACCGGTGCCGCACGTCGTAGCTCGCCCGGCCCTTCTCCAGCCGCCGGTTGTAGTAGGTGATGCCGTTGTCGCCCGTCTCGGCCTCCGCCTCCGTCAGCGTCTTGCTCCACGTGTAGAAGCTGTTGAACGTCAGCCCCGCCGACATCCGCTTCTCCACGCGCACCGTCCCGCCGTGATAGGAGTTGTGCCCGAAGTTCGAAAACAGCCGCAGATCGCCGAAATTCGTGTACGGCAGATAGTTCTGCTGCGCCGTGAACACCTGGTTCAGCACCGCCGGGTCGTTCGAATAATCGAGCGGCAGCACGTTCATGTTCCAGTTGTTGATCAACCCCACGCCGGACTGCCCCTGATACTGCAGCTCCACCATCCAGTTCTCCCGCAGCGCGTACTGCACACCGCCGGACCAGCTCATCACATATGGCATCCGCATGTTCGGATCCCACATGTGCGCCCCGCGCCCCGCGTAGTTCGAGCCCACGAACGGCACCGAGCCGTCCGCCTGCACGTTGTACTGGAACGCGGGCGGCCCCTGCGACAGCCGGAACACGTGCCGCGGATCGCCCACCGGCGCCTGCACGTTCGCCGTCGCCAGATACTCCTGGAACATGCTGTTCCGGTCGGTCGCGAAGATGTCCTGGTGCACCATCCCGAACGACGCCCGGAATACGAACTTCGGCCGGAAGTTCCACGCCAGCCCCAGGCGCGGCGCGAAGTTGTTCAGATCCTTCTTCGCCAGCGGCCCCGGCTTGTGCACGATCGCCCCCATACGCCCCGAGATCGGATCCCGCACGGTCGGATCGAACTGCGACTGCTGCCCGTACTTGGTCTCGAACGGCGATTCATACGAATACCGCACGCCCAGGTTCAGCGTCAGCCCCCGGAACGGCTTCCAGTCATCCTGGAAATACGCCTGGTGCGACCACCACCGCGGCAGCCAGCTCGCATACGCCGCCGTGAACGTCGCGCTCGTCACCGTCCCCAGCAGGAACGACGCCGTCGTGTTCCCCGTGTTCGGCGTGAACGGCGCGTTCGTCGCGCCGAAGTTGTACGTGCCGCCCGGCAGCGCCGGTACCGTCGAGTTGTACCGCGTCCGCATCAGCTCATACCCGCCCTTGAACGTGTGCTTGCCCGCCACCTTCGTCAGGTTGTTCTGAATCGTGATGTCCTCGCCGATGTTCTGATAGCTCGGCAGCGAGGCGAATCCGTAGCCGATGTTGAAGAACGGGAACGTCTCGCCCGACACGTTCGGAATCCCCAACTGCTTCGCCCAGTCGCCGCCCCTCGTCAGCGCCGTCTCTTTCAGTACGCGCCGGTTGAACCCGACGCGGAACTCGTTACTCACCGTCGGGCTGATGATCAGCATGTCGGAGAACACGACGTTGATGTGGTCCACCGGCTGCGGCTGCGCGTTCGGATCGATGTCCCGCCACGCGAACTGCGCCTGATGGTCGCCCTTCCACGCCCGGTGCACCGACTGCGAATACCGCCCGTACGCCTTATGGTTCGACGTGAACTGATGGTCGATCTTGATGTCGAACCGCGTCCGGTAAATCTCCTTCGGCTGGTTCACCACCAGGTTCTCCGTCGGCCCCGTCGCCGTCGGAATCCCCGCCTGGTTCGGCGCCGAAAACGGCTTCCGCCCCAGGAAATTCGCCACCGCCGGATCGATCAGCGACCGCGGAATGATGTTGTTCGGGAACGGATCCCGCACCCAGTTCGCCCCGTCCTGCCGCGTCGTGAACGGGTTGTAAATCGGCAGCGGCCGCGGCGACGTCTGCCCGCCGAACGAGAAATCCCCGTTCAGCATCGCCTCCGTCGGCACCGTTGTGCGCGCCGACGACGTCCCCGCCACCTCGGCGTGCCGTGCGATCCCCGCCAGGAAGAACGTGCGGTCTTTCCCCTTGTACAGCTTCGGAATGTTCAGCACCCCGCTCACCAGCCCCGTCGACTCGTTGTACGAAAAAGGATTCGTCCGCGGCAGCTGCTCCAGATAGTTGCGGTGGATCATCTTCTTGTTGATGTGCCGGTTCTCCGCCACCACGTGCAGATCGTTCGTCCCCGACTTCATCACCATCGACATCAACCCGCCCGCCGAATGCCCGTACTCGGCCGGCATCCCCGTCGTGTGAATCTTCACTTCCTCGAAGGCGTCCTGCGTCGGCGATACCTGCTCGTTCGGCCCGCCGATGTTCCCGATCCCCGGCTCCTTCCCGTTCACCCCGTCCACCTGGTACCCGATCGCCCGCGACCGCTGCCCCAGCACGTGATACCCGTTGATCGAGTTCGTCCCTGGATAGTAGTACATCATCCGCACCGGCCGCTTCTGGCTCACCGGAATCGCCACCAGCGTGTCGCCCGACAACACCAGCCCCGAAGCCGACGTCTCCGTATCGAGCAGCGGCACGCCGCCCGTCACCTGCACCGTCTCCGTCACGCCGCCCACTTCCATCTGAATGTCGATACGCGGCACCTCGCCCGTCCGTATCGCCACGCCCTCCCGGACATACTTCTTAAACCCCGGCGATTCCACCGTCAGCCGGTACGTCCCCGGCGTCAGATAGGGAATGTAATAGGCGCCCTCCGCGCTCGACGGCACCTCGGACGTGAACGCCGTCGCCGTATTCACCACCGTGACTTTCGCCCCGGCCACCACCGCTCCCGTGGTATCGGATATCGTTCCAACCAGTGTTCCCGTGCCGGTTGTCTGCGCCGCCAGCGCTCCGGCAAACAGCAATGCGGCTGCTCCGGTCAGCGCCCGGCCAAATCGTTTATTCATTCGTGAATGCTCCCGTCAACTATCGCCGCGAACCCCGCGGCGCGTGCAATCCCATCACATTCAACGGGAACATGTCAATCCATCAACGCTTCTCCAGCGCCCGCACCACGTGGTGCGTCACATACTCGGTATGAATCGGCACCTGCGACCGGAACCGGCTCTTGATCACCACCTGGTAGTTCTCCGGCATCCCCAACCCCTCCGCCCGCAGCCGCTCCGCCATCGCCGCCAGCGTCTCCGGGTTCGTCAGATACTCCGCCGCCGCCCACGTCCCCTCCGTCGACGTCGACGCCAGCACCACCACTTCCCCCCACCCCGCCGTCGCCTTCATCCGCGTGATCAGAGCGTACTCCTCCGGAATGTCTTCCACCTCCGGCGCCGACGGCTTCTGATACCGCGCCACCTCCCCCGGCTTCGGCCGCAGATTTTGGATCGCCCCCTGCTCGATCACAAAGTCCTGCTCCACCGGTAACTCCGGCAACTGCCGGTTGAACTTCGCCGGCCCCAGGAAGATCAGGTTGCTCGTCCGCACGTCCTCCCACGCCAGCACCGTGCTGCGCTTCAACACGAGGTCCTTCCACGGCCCCAGCACCACCCCCAGCCGGAAGGCCGCCGCCGCTTCCCCGAACGGCGTCCACCGGTAGGTCGGCGTCGGCGCCGTCGGGCTCTTCAACAGCTTCCCGATCTCCTCCAGCGGAATCTCTTTCTCCGCCTCCCCCCAGTTGTTCGCCCACGGGCTCCGGAAATACTGCGTGTTGAAACGCACGAACATCGGACTGCCCAGCACCACCACCGCCGGCCGGTTCGCCTCCAGGAACGGACGCCAGTAATCCTCCACCGTCGCGTTCAGCGCCGCGCCCCGGCCGCCCCCGCGCCACAGCAGGACCACCAGTACCAACACCAACAACCCCAACCCCGCCGCCACCCGCCGCCACATCCCCTCCCGCGACGCGGCCGCCGCCTCTACCCGCGCCCCCTCCGCCGCCACCGCCGTCTCCTCGAACGCCAGCGCGAAATGCCCCTTCGGAATCGAGATCATATACCGCGACCCCGGCGCCTCCGCCGTATAGTACCGCTCCAACCGCTGCCGCAGCTTCCCCATCTGCACCCGCACCGATGCGTCCACCCGTGGGTCGTAATCGTCGGGCTTCCCCATCACGTCCCGCCCGATCATGTACTCCTTCAGAGTCCGCCCCGTCCCCGCCAGATGCACCTCGGCCAGGTAGTTCAGCAGCCGCCGCAGCATCTCCGCCGAGCGGAAACTCTCGCTCGCCAGCACCCGCTGCAGTTCCTCCCGGAAGAGGTCGTTCTCTGTGCCTGTCCCTTGCACGTCAATAGCTTACCTAAGGTTACGGGGAGGTTATGAACCGGTTGTTTACCGGTTTCCTGCTGTTGCCTACTTCATTGTAACGGCATTGATGGATTTAGCTTAACTAGATATGTCTCGCCTGTCTCTGTTGATCTCGGCGCTGGCCATCGCCAGCGGGGCGGCCATCGCCCAGGAAGCCCGCGGCTCTCTCGTCGGCCGCGTCGTCGACTCGACCAATGCCGGCGTGCCCAACGCCACCGTCATCGTGACGAACAAGTCCATGGGCACCACCCAGCGGGTCACCACCAACGACACCGGCTTCTACCAGGCCACCTACCTCATCCCTGGCGCCTACCGCGTCGAGCTCAACGTCTCCGGCTTCATGAAGTTCGTCCAGGACCCCGTCGAGGTCCGCGTCAACGACCGCATCGAACTCCCCATCACCCTCCAGCTCGGCACCGCCGAACAGAGCGTCACCGTCGTCGGCGAGACACCCCTGCTCAATACCGCCTCCGCCTCCCTCGGCACCGTCATCGACGCCCGCCGCGTCGCCGAGCTCCCCGTCCCCCACGGCAACCCGATGTTCCTCATCTCCCTGGCCTCCGGCGTCTCCTTCAACCGCGACGCCCGCCTCGACCGCCCCTTCGAACCCACCCACATCGTCGGCTACTCCATGGACGGCACCCGCGCTAACCGGTCCGATGTGACCCTCGACGGCTCCGTCGCCACCGCTACCGCCAACAACGGCGAGGTCATCGCCTCCTACGTCCCCCCGGCCGACATCATCCAGGAGTTCAAGGTGCAGACCGCCACCTTCGACGCCAGCTTCGGCCAGACCGAAGGCGGCGTCACCAACATCTCCATCAAGGCCGGCACCAACGAATTCCACGGCACGGCCTACTACAACAAACAGGTGCCCGGCCTGTTCGCTAACGACTACTTTGCCAACCTGAACGGCGTCCCCCGGGCTGATTTCACCTATAACCGCTTCGGCGGCTCCGTCAGCGGTCCCGTCCGCATCCCCAAGCTCTACGACGCCCGCAACAAGACCTTCTGCCTCTACGGCTACGAGGGCATTAAGGAGGATCGCCCCCGCAACAACGGCACCCCGACCGTCCCCACCGCCCGGATGAAGAACGGGGACATGTCCGAACTGTTCGGCCTCGCCAACCCCACCCAGTACCAGGTCTACAACCCCTTCTCCGGCCGCGAGGTCGTCACCGGCGGCAACCGCCTCGTCGCCCGCGACCCCTTCCCCGGCAACATCATCCCCCAGAACCTCATCAGCCCCATCGCCCGCAATATCTTGAAGTTCTTCCCCGACCCGCTCCAGCCCGGCGTCCAGAACAACTTCCAGCGCCCCGAACTCACCGAGCACGCCGACTACGGCTCCCACACCGTCCGCGCCGACCAGACCATCAACGACGCCAACCGCATGTTCGTCCGCGTCAACTGGTACGACCGCAACAGCACCTATAACGACTTCTTCGACAACGTCGCCACCGGCAACCTGTTCCAGTTCATCTCCCGCGGCGCCGTCATCGACGACGTCCACACCATCAGCCCCACCATGGTGCTCAACCTCCGCTACGGCTACAACCGCTTCATCCGCGCCGACGACAACCCGTACAAGTCCCACGGCTTCGACCTCACCACCCTCGGCCTGCCGTCGTACCTGAACACCCTCACCTCCGACGATACCCGCAAATTCCCCCGCATCGACCTTACCGGCTACCAGGGCACCGCCGGCGGCGGCGAATGGCGCCCCAACGACACGCACAACGTGAACGCGACGCTGTCGAAATCCCAGGGCGCGCACTTCTTGAAGATGGGCACCGAGTTCCGCTCCTACCGCGAAAACCGCCGCGAATACGGCAACAACGTGACCGCGCAGTTTACCTTCGACACCGCCTGGACCCGCGGCCCGAACGTCAACTCCCCCGCCGCGCCCGCCGGCTTCGGCCAGTCCATCGCCGCCCTCCTGCTCGGCCTGCCCACCGGCGGCGGCATCTGGCGCCCGGCCGCCTACTCGGAGCAGTCGACCTCCTGGGGCACTTTCGTGCAGGACGATTGGAAGGTCAGCCGCAAGCTTACCCTCAACCTCGGCCTCCGCTGGGAGTTCGAAACGCCGCTCAACGAACGCTATAACCGCAGCATTCGCGGCTT
>CAYMTH010000087.1:0-8912 GCA_964393235.1 uncultured Solibacteraceae bacterium
GACGGCGATGCGGGCGTGCCAGTGGTCGGGGGTGCCGATGATGACGGCGTCGATATCCTTCTTGGCGAGGACTTCGCGGTAGTCGCGGGTGGTCTGGATATGGGAGCCCCAGATCTCTTTGGCGCGGGTGAGCCGGCCGTCGTAGACGTCGGCGACGGCGACGAGTTCGGAGAGGCCGGTGGAGAGGGAGGTCTGGACGTCGCCGGAGCCCATGCCGCCGGCGCCGATGAGGGCGATGCGGATTTTGTCGTTGGGGCTTCTGGTTTGAGCGATCGCGGCCGGGACGGCGGCGGAGGCGGCGAGGAAGTGGCGGCGGGTCGACATAGGGATCTCACTGCCATTGTATGCCCGGTGCCGGGTTCCGTTGGGTTCGGGGGGCTGTTTTTGGGTTATCCCTGAAGTTGGTTCTTTGTTTTCAATAACTTTTGGGTTATCCCGTGAATTGTGGGGTGCGGAAAAAGAAGAAGGCCCGCCGACCCGGGTGGGGCAGGCGAGCCTTACTATTCTTATTATACCAACCTGTCAAGGAGCGGCTATTTGGGGGTGACGTGGATGAGGGCGCCGGGGTTGGCGTCTTCGACCATCCAGAGCGAGCCGTCGGGGGCCTGTTCGACGTCGCGGATGCGCTTGCCGACGTCCCAACGCTCGGCCACCTTTGCGCCGCCCTTGCCGTCGAAGACGAGGCGGTTGAGCGAGTGGCTGCCGAGGCCGCTGATGAAGCCGCTGCCGTCCCACTGCGGGAACGTCTTCTTGCCGCGGTAGAACATCAGGTTGCCGGGGGCGACGACGGGGACCCAGTAGAGCACCGGCATGGTGAGATCGGGGCGGGTGTCCGGATGGGGAATCTTCACCTCGTTGTAGTTCATGCCGTAGGAGACGAGCGGCCAGCCGTAGTTCTTACCCTTCTGGATGAGGTTCAACTCGTCGCCGCCGCGGGGGCCGTGCTCCACTTCCCAAAGCTCGCCGGTGGGCGAGAAGGCGAGACCGTAGGGGGCGCGGAAGCCGCTGGCCCAGGTTTCGGCCGGGGTTAGGTTGGGACCGGGGAAGGTGTAGGTGCTGACGACCGGGGCGGTTTTGGCGACCTCGGTGTCGCGGGGCGGGTCGATGAGGGGGATGGTGGAGGCGCCGGTTTTGCCGTAGTTGGGGTTATCGGGGTGGGGCTTGCCGTCGAGGGTGAGGTGGACGATCTTGCCGACGGGTTGGTTGGGATCCTGGGCGGGGGTCATGCGCTGGCGGTCGCCGACGGTCATGAAGAGGGACTTGCCGTCGGGAGCGAAGGCGATCTGGCCGCCGGCCTGGCCGCCTTTGCCGCGGGGCATCTGGCGCCAGATGACTTCGAAGTTCTGGAGGCGCGGGGAGCGGCCGGCGTTCAGTTTGGCGCGGGCGAGGGCCTGGCCGCCGCCGTAGTCACCGGGTTCGATGTAGGTGATATAGACGGTCTCGTCGGTGGCGAAATTGGGCGAGACGAAGACGCCGAGCATGCCGTTCTGGCCCTGCCAGTAGACGGGCGGGGTGCCGCCGAGGGGGGCGATTTTTTCGCCTTCGGCGGAGACGAGCCAGATGGGGCCGATTTTTTCGGTGACCAGCATGCGGCCGTCGGGCAGGAAGGCGATGCGCCAGGGGAGGCCGAAGGTCGCGGTGGTGGTCATTTTGAAGGGGAGCGAGGCTTCCGGCTTCTGCGCGCCCACGTTGACCTGGGACCATGCCGCCACCGACGCGAGGCCGGCGAGCAGGAGTCTCCGTGTCAGATTCATGATTGATTCTCCTCGTTGGGTTACTTTTCTCATGGTCGCATGGCGGGGGCGGAAATCGGGAAATCCGTTCCCTCGGTGGCCTCACGAGGCGCCGCAGGCTTCCGCCATCCTCTGTTTGCGTAGCGGTGGATACAACGTCTACACTGTCATCCATGTTTCGCTTCCCCAAAGCGGTTATGGCGGCTGTCGCCGTCCTTTTCTCCCTTGCGGCTCAAGAGACGACGGGTAGCATCACGGGTGTGATCAAGGATGCTTCCGGATCTGTCGTCGTTGGCGCGACGATCACGGCCATCAGCGCGCAGACCGGCGCGGAATTCAGAACCACAAGCGACGGCAGCGGCAGCTATCAATTTCCGCTGCTGCGGGCGGGTTCGTACCAGGTGAACATCGAAGCCAAAGGGTTTCAGCGCGTCCAGCAAAGCGGTGTGATCGTCAATACATCGGAGCGGGCGCGCGTCGACGTGACGCTCAACGTCGGCCAAGTGAGCGACACCATCACTGTCACCGCGGAAACGCCTCTTTTGCAGAGCGAAAAGGTCACCATCGGCCAGGTGGTGGAGCAGCGGACGATTCAATCGATTCCGCTGGCGACGCGGAACTTCACGCAGATTCTGGGCACCTCGGCCGGGGTTGTCGGCTCGGTTTTCAATGCCGACAATCCGGGCACCGGCAGCGATTCGGTGAGCGTCAACGGCGCACGGCGCGGATCGAACAACCTGCTCGTCGACGGCGTTCCGACGACCAATCCGCTGAACAACGCCCCGGACGGCGACGGCACGCCATCGATCGAATTCCTGTCTGAGTTCAAGGTGATGACTTCGATGTTCAGCGCCGAATACGGGCGAAATCTCGGATCGACGATCAACGTGACCACCCGCTCCGGCACGAACGAATTCCACGGCGCGGCGTACGACTTTCTGCGGAACACGAAGCTCAACGCGCGGCCGTTCTTCAATCCGACTCGCGGCCAGAACAACCAGAACCAGTACGGCGCGAACATCGGCGGTCCGATCTCGGTTCCCAAGGTCTACAACGGCAAGGACCGGACCTTCTTCTTCTTCGGCTGGGAAAGTTCGCGGCAGCGGAATGCAAACTCCTCCAACGCGGCCATTCAGCGCATTGTTCCCACGCTGGCGATGCGCGGCGGGGACTTCTCGGGGCGGCGCGCGATCAACGATCCGGTGACCGGGCAGCCGTTCCCCGGCGCCGTGATTCCCGCCTCGCGCATCAACGCGATTTCCAAGGCGATTCAGGACAAATTCATCCCGACGCCGAATTTCTCGTTTGGCGCCAACAACTTCTTCGCGGCCCAGTCCATCGCCACCGATATCGACATGTGGACGGTGAAGGCAGACCATCGCTTCGGCGCCAACGACACGGTTTCGGGCCGGTGGTTCAAGTCCAAGCAGGGCGACCTTTCGCCGTTCGGCCAAGGACTACCCGGTTTCGGAAACATTGCCAACCGCCAGAAGGACTCCGGGAACGCCACTTACACGCATTTGTTCAGCGCCACTCAGGTTCTGGAGGCCCGTTTCGGCTTCGACGATTCGTCGCAGTTCCTGCAGATGCAGAACGCCGATCCGCCGACGAACGTGGGTTTGCGACCGCTGCCGGTGACGAATCCCGACGGCATGCCGCGGATCAACATCACCAATTACGTGCAGTTTGGCAATCAGGCGAACTGGTCGGACTTCATCAAGCGCTACACGATGGGCGCGACGATGACCTGGATTCGGGGCAAGCACAACGTGCGTTACGGCGGTGAAAGCCAAATCGCGGACTACAACCCGCGCAACGCGCAGACCTCGCGCGGGCTGTGGCAGTACAACGGCCAGGCGAGCGGCGACGAGTACGCCGATTTCCTTCTCAGCCACGCGCGGTTGAAGCAGTTCAGCGCGCCGGGGCGCGGCGGCGAACTGAAGATGCGCGACAACCTGATGTCGGTCTTTATCAACGACGACTGGAAGGTAAGCGAGAAGCTCACGATCAACGCGGGTATGCGCTACGAGTATCATCTCCAGCCGGCCGCCTACAACCTGGGCATGACCAACTGGTGGCCCGACCGCTACCGGGGCGTCGGTTCGCTGGAAGCCTCGGGCATTGTGCAGGGCGGCGTCGGCGACGTTCCCAAGAGCACCATCTTCAACGACGCCAACAACTTCTCGCCCAGACTCGGCATCGCCTACCGGATGACGAATACCTGGGTGATCCGCGCTGGGGCCGGGCTGTACTACGACACGCGCACCGGGCAGATCGCCCAGCAGGCGTTCAACAATCCCCCAACCTCATCAGCCGTGGAGGCCGACTGCGCGGCGCCGGGAACGCCCTGCCGCCTCAACGCGCCCGATAACTGGACCTATCTCGATCCGGGCTATGACCCGAGCCGCATCCCGTTCCCCACGCGCGTCACCGACCAGCTACAGATCTGGGGAACCGAGCGCAACACCAAGACGGACAATGCCTGGCAGTACAACTTCAGCCTGCAGAAGCAATTCGCCGGCAACCTGCTGGTGGAGACGGCGTACGTGGGCACCAAGGGCACCAACCTGATGGCGCGCCGCAACTTCAACCCGATCATTCCGCAGGCCAACGGTACTTCGGCGCGGCTCTACCCGGGCTTCGGGACGATGCTGGTGACGGCGCAGAACGGCTCGTCCTCCTACCATTCGTTCCAGACGACGGTGAAAAAGCGCACTCGCCTGACCACGCTGCAGGGCGCCTACACGTGGGGGAAGACGCTGGGGAACGGCGACGAGAGCGCGCGGTTCTTCACCAGCCTGTTCCCGACACCGTGGAACGATTTTTCCCGAGCGAAGGGCCCCGCGAATTTCGACCGCACGCACCGGTTCACGCTGGTGGTGAACCAGGATCTTCCGAATTTCTTCAAGAGCGGGGCGTCGAAGTTCCTGCTGAATGACTGGAGCGTCAACGGATTCTTCGTCACCCAGACCGGAACGCCGGTGACGGTGTTCAACCGGGATTCGGGACAGGGTCTTGGCGGTATTGCCACCGACCCGGCCGCGCCGTTCTTTGCCAATGTGAACTCCGGCGTCAGCCTGATCACGTCTGGCGATATCCGGGAAAAACTGCGGAATTACATCAATCCGGCGGCCTTCACCCGCGCGCCGCGCGGCACTTACGGCAACTCCGGCCGGGGCATGTTCCGCGGCCCGGCGCAGACCTCGGTGGACTTCTCGGTTTTCAAGAACTTCCGGTTCGCCGAACGCATCGGCCTGCAGTACCGGGCCGAGATGTTCAATCTTTTGAATCAGGCCAACTTCGGCAATCCGGGCAACAATATCGACAACGCCGGTTACGGCCAGATTACCTCGACGACGGTGAACGCGCGTTTGATCCAGATGGCGCTCAAGTTTACCTTCTAAGGTATGCGGTTTTTTCTCTGGGTGCTGGTTGCGTGCCCACTTCTCGCGCAAGGCATGGGAGGAGGGCCGCGCCCGGGCCGGAGGGTAGCGGGGCCGAAGGCGGCGGCAAGGCCGCCGCTGCAACTGCGCGAAGTCGCCGGCGCATTTACCGGGAAGCACCGGTACGGCGACGGCACCTCGCGCTATATCCTCAGCATGACCGGAAACGGTGTCGCGGTGATCGACTTCGACAACGATGGGGCGCCGGACCTGTTGTTTAACGACGGCGCGGCGCCGGTTCTTTACCGCAACAACGGCGCCGGGAGGTTCTCCGACGTCTCCGCGGAGAGCGGGCTGCAGGCGCGGGCCTGGGGGCAGGGCGTGTGCGCGGGGGATTTCGACAACGACGGCTTCACCGACGCGCTGCTGACCTATTACGGCGCGTCACGGCTCTATCGCAACCGAAGCGGCCGGTTCGAGGATGTGACGGCCGCGGCCGGGTTGCCGACCGAGGGCAAGCGTTTCTCGACGGGCTGTGCGTTTTTGGACTACGACCGGGACGGGTTGCTGGACGTGGTGATTGCAAACTATGTGGCCTTTGACCTGGCGACGGCGCAACTGCCCGGCGCGACGAAGTACTGCACATGGCTTGGGCTGAACGTCTTCTGCGGACCACGCGGGTTTGCGACCGACCGGCCCATTCTGTTGCACAACGAGGGCAACGGCCGGTTCCGGGATGTCTCGGCGACGGCGTTAAGGGGCGTAGACGGGCTCCACTACGGCCTGGGCGTGGCTGTCTCGGACTTCGACGGGGATGGATGGATGGACATCTACATCGCCTGCGATTCGACGCCCGGAATCCTGCTGCGGAACAACCGGGACGGCACACTGACCGACATCGCGGTTGAGGCCGGGGCGGCGTACGGCGCGGATGGCCAGGAGTTGGGTTCGATGGGCGTGGCCGCCGCCGATGTCGATGGGGATGGGCTGATGGATATCGTCAAGACGAACTTCATCGATGAGGCTCCGAGCGTGTACCGCAATCTGGGGGACTGGTTGTTCGTCGACGCCACCGATGAGAGCGGGCTCGGGCAGGATGGTTCGGCGGTCGGCTGGGGCCTTGGGGTGCTTGATATGGATCTCGACGGGCGACTGGATCTGTTTATGGCGAACGGCCATATTTATCCCGAGTTGCGGGCCGCGTATCGACAGCCGAAGAGCCTGTATTGGAATGCGGGGCGGGGCGTTTTCAGCGCGTGGCGCGCGGGAATGCCCGCTGCCTCCCGCGGGCTCGCCGTGGCGGATTTCGACGGGGACGGCGCCGCCGAGATCGCCGTCGCGAACATGACGGGCGGGCCGGCTTTGTTTCGTGTGGAAGGTCCGAGAGGAAATTCGCTGGCGTTGCGCCTGGAGGGGAAGACGAACCGCAGCGCGATTGGAGCGCGTGTGCGGCTGACTGTGGGC
This sequence comes from uncultured Solibacteraceae bacterium, assembly GCA_964393235.1. Classification (GTDB taxonomy): domain Bacteria; phylum Acidobacteriota; class Terriglobia; order Bryobacterales; family Bryobacteraceae. The sequence continues at coordinate 6,581 of CAYMTH010000087.1, forward strand.
GGGGTGACGCAGGTGCGGGAGGTGCAAAGCGGGGGCAGCTACGCTTCGCAGAGCGATCTGGCGCTGCTGTTCGGGCTGGGCACGGCGGCCGCGGCGGATCGAATCGAGATCCGCTGGCCGGATGGAGCCACGGAAACATTGGAGCGGCCGGCGGCGGGAGCGCGGTACCGGGTGGTTCAAGGCAAGGGCATTGTGGGGAAGACGCCATGGCGGCAGTAACCGTGGCTTTTCTGCTGTTTCTGCAGGCCGGGGGGGGCGAGGCGTTGCTGCGGCAAGGGCTGGATGCACTCAAGGCCGGCAACGCCGACCAGGCGCGAGAGGCGCTGGAGGCGGCGGCGCGTCAGGATCCGAACGCTCCGGTGATATGGCTGGCGCTGGCCGACGCACGGCTCCGGACCGGCGATGCCGCGCAGGCGGCCGGTGCGGTGGACCAGGCGACGAGGCTGGCGCCGCAATCGCCGATGGTCGTCCGGGGCCGGGAGATGTTTGCGCGGCGGATGGGCGAGACGGCGCGGCAGGCGCTCGATCAGCGGGATGAGAAGCGGGCCGAGGCCATTCTGGCTCCCGCGGTGAAGACGTTTCCCCGGGAGGCGGAGCTGTGGCGTTTGTTCGGGCTGGCGCTTTATGCGCAAGGGCGTAATCGCGAGGCGGTAGACGCGTTTGTCCGGGCCATTGACCTGCGGCCCGGCGAGGAATCCCTCTACGCGGGTCTTGAGACGCTGCTGCCCGCCGGCAAGGCGGTGGAAAGCCGGCTTGCCGGGTTTGCGCTCCGGCAGCCGCAAAACCCGCTGGGGTGGTATCTGCTGGGGCTGGAGCGGAGCGACGCGAGGCTGTTTGCGAAGGCCTGGAATCTTGACAAGAACTTCTGGCCGGCCGCCTACCAGATGCATCGAACGGCGGCGCCGGCGGAGGCGATCGGGCTTCTGGAGCGCGTGGTGGCGTTGAATCCGGATTATGCACCGGCGTGGTACGCCTTGTCGCAGCTCTATGCCCGGCAGGGCGATCGGGAAAAAGCCGCGGCGGCCCGGAAGCGGCATCATGAGTTGACGCGCCCGTAGCCTGGTTGGATCGAACGAGGGGTCGATTTTCAAGGGAGCGAGGCTTCCGGTTTCTGCGCGCCCACGTTGACCCTGGGGCCATGCGGCCACCGACGCGAGACCAGAGAGCAGGAGTCTCCGTGCCAGACTCACGTCTTGGTTTTCTTCGTGGGATTGCTTTCTTCATCGCCGTTCGGCGGGGGGGCGGACCCGGTGGCGAAAAATACGCCGCAGCCCTGTCACTGCTTGTCGCGAGGCTCCGCTTCTCCGAATGAACTCACCGGAAACGGGTGAAAGAAAGGAAGAGAAAAGAAATGGCTACTTTGATGGCGTGCATGGAATTCGAGACGAAATCGGGACAGCGGACGGCGCTGCCCGAGATCCTGGACCGGGCGGCCGCGCTGGCCGAAGCGGGGCAGTTGGCGGCCGCGGTGGACGGGCTGCGACAGGGGCTGTGGGCGGCGCGGGCGGCGGAGCCGTCGCCGGAGGCGTGGCGGGCGTTGGTGGACCGTGAGGTGCGCAACCATCCGGCGCTGGCGTTCGCGCACGAGAATCCGTTTGTGTGGCGGTGTTTCTCCAAGCCGCGCGGCTATGCCGGGGATGCGGTGATGCTGGACTTTATCTACCGGCACCCGTCGGCGCAGGGGTTGGTTGCGGAGGCGCCGTTGCGCGGGCAGCGGCAGATGGAAGTCTGTCTGACGACGCCGGCGCCGCGGGCGGTGCGCAACCGCTGCCGGCTGCTGGCCGACGAGATCGATGGGGTGTGCCTGCGGAACGGGGAAGCGGAGATCCTGTCGATCGCCTGCGGCCATTTGCGGGAAGCGGGCCACAGCGAGGCGATCCGGGCGGGGCGATTCGGCCGGTTTGTCGCGCTGGATCAGGACGTCGAGAGCCTGGCCACGGTGGCGGGGGATCTGGCCGGGGCGGGCGTGGAGCCGGTGCAGGGGTCGGTGAAGACGGTGCTCGCGAGCGGGGCGCGGGACCTGGGGCGTTTCGATTTCATCTACGCCGCGGGCCTGTACGATTACCTGGGCGACCGGCTGGGGGCGCGGTTGCTGGGCCGGATGTTCGAGATGCTGAAGCCGGGCGGGAAGGTCTGGGTTGCGAACTTTGCGCCGGACATCGCGGACGTTGGCTTTATGGAGGCGGTGATGGACTGGTGGCTGATCTACCGGGACGCGCCGGCGATGTGGGCGCTGGCGGAAGAAGCGCTGGGCGGGCGCGGCGATGTGGCGTCGGTGCGGACTTTTTCGGAGAGCGAAGAGAACATCGTGTTTCTCGAGGCGGTGCGGCGG
>CAYMTH010000087.1:8922-11736 GCA_964393235.1 uncultured Solibacteraceae bacterium
GGCGTGATTTTGAAGTATTTTGCGGTTCGGTTCTGGGATTGGAGGGCGGAGTCGTGTTTTCGGTGGGTTCGGCGGTGATGGGGCCTCAGGTGTTCGAGAAGAGTGTGAGTTGCGTGAACAATGTCCGATTGCAGCAGGGGGGGGCGGCGGTGCTCGACACGCCGCGGGTAGGGACCCGGGGGAGGCGGCGGTGGCGGGGGGGCGGGCCGGGGCGGGCGGGGGCGCAGCTTGCGATGGACCTGGGCGTCTATGCGGGGCTGTTTGCGGCGGTGTTGCTGGTGGAACCGGTATGGGGGAAGGCGTTGCTGGCGGTGGGGGCGGGGGTGGCGATTGCGCGGTTGTTCCTCATCGGCCACGATGCGTGCCACGGCGTGTTCTTCCGGTCCCGGCGGGCGAACGGGCTGGCGGGGCGGCTAGTATTTCTGCCCTCGCTGACGCCTTACAGCACGTGGGAACTCGGGCACAACACGCTGCACCACGGATTCACCAACCTGCGCGGGAAGGACTACGTTTACACGCCGTTCAGCAAGGCCGAGTACGATGCGCTGCCGCGGTGGCGAAGGTGGCTGGAACGGGTCTACCGGCATCCGTTGGGTCCGGGGCTGCACTATGGGGTGGAGATCTGGTGGAAGCGGCTATGGTTTCCGTCGTTCTCCAACGGAGGCGGGGAGCCGCGGGCGGCGCACTTCCGGGACTCGCTGTTGACGCTTGGGTTTCTGGCGGGGCAGGTTGGGGTGGCTGTTCTTGCGGCGGGCGCGACGGGGCAGGATGTGGCAGGCGCGGTGGTGTGGGGAGTGGGGGCGCCGTTTCTGGTGTGGACCTGGGTTATGGGCTTCGTCACGTATCAGCAACATACTCATCCGTTGGTGAAGTGGTACGGGAGGCGGGGAGAGTGGGACCCGGTGCTGGCGCAAGTCGAGGGTTCGGTGCATGTGCAGTTTCCGCGGCCGGTGGGGGCCCTGCTGGGGAACATCATGGAACATACGGCGCATCATCTGGACGTGGGGATTCCGATGTACGACCTGCCGGAGGCGCAGCGCCGCGTGGAGGCGGAGTTTCCGGGGGAAGTGACCGTGGTGCGGTGGACGCCGGGGTTTTATGTCGAGTGCTGCCGGCGGTGCAAGCTGTACGACTATGAGTTGCACCGGTGGACCGGGTTTGACGGGAAATAGGGGGTCCGGGATTCGGGCAATGAACCGCCAAGTTGAGGTCAGCGCGGGTTGGGTGTGTCCTGGAAAAATGGGGGGAGAAAAATAGGGACACTCGCGGCAGGCACCATTTTTTAGGGGGCGAGGGGGAGGTCGACGACGACTTCGAGGCCGGCGGGGACGCGGTTGCGGCAGTGGACGGAGCCGCCGCAGGATTCGATACAGCCGCGGGCGATCGAGAGGCCGAGTCCGACACCGCCGCCGCCCGGGGTGCGCACGTTGTCGAGCCGGTAGAAGGGGGCGAAAACCGATTCGAGATCGGATTCCGGGAGACCCGGACCCGAATCCTGCACGATGAGGCGGAACCGGTCCACATGCGGGGCGCCGAGGATGCGGATGGGACCGTGGGCGCCGGCGTAGGCAAGGGCGTTGCGAACGAGATTGCCGATGGCGCGGACGAGGAATTCGCGGTCGGCGCGGACGGCGAAGCCGGGACGGATTTCCGCGGCGATGCGGCCCGTGGCTTCTTCCTGCGCCAGGACCTCGGCGACGACGGCGACCGGATCGAGGGTTTCGAGAACCGGGGCGCGAGCCGTGCCGCGGGTGAACGAGAGGAGATCGCCGACAAGAGTGGACATGTGGGCGACATCCCGCTCGAGGCGCTCGACGTGGGCCTGTTCGGCGGGGGGGAGCCGCTGGGAGAGGATGCCCGCGCTTAGCTGGAGGCGGGAGAGGGGGGCGCAGAGTTCGTGCGCGACGTCGGCGAGGAAGAGGCGCTGGCCGTGGACGAGGCGCGCCAGTTGGCCGGCCATGCGTTGCACGGCGCGGGCGAGTTCGCCGAGTTCGTCTTTGCCGCCGACGGGGATATCGACGTCGAAACGGCCCTCGGCGATTTCGGCCGAAGCGGCCTGGAGGGCGCGAAGGGAACGGCCGAGACGGCGGGCGAGGGGGAGCCAGCAGAGAACGGACACGCCAAGCGCGGCGAGGGCGGCGCCGATCCAGGGAACCCAATCAAAGAAGAAAGGATTCGTCAGCAGGGACGGGGTGACGACGGTGAGCGTGTGGCGGACGGGCGGGGAATCGGGGGAGAGCGTGACGGGGAAGTGGTAGCCGATCCAGACGCGGGCCGGGTCGGTTTCCTTGACGAGGAAGAGACGGGGGCCCTGCGGGCCTTTGCGGCGGCCTTTGGGGCGATCCGGGCCGCCGCGGATGACTTCGCGACGGACCTGCGGGGGCATGCGGAGGTCGGGGCCGGCGGCGAGGCGGCCGGAGTCGTCGTAGACGGCGAGTTCGATGCCGAGGCCGTCGCGGAGTTCGGCCAGACGCGCGTCTCGTTCGGGCTGGGAGAGGGTGGGGAAGTCCTCTTCGACGTCGCGGCCGAGTTCGCGGACCCGTTCGCGGGCGGGGGAGTAGAGAAAAGAATCGAGGCCGGCGTTGGTTTGCTGGCGGACGAGGGCGATGGCGAGGGCGGCGAGGATGAGGAGGTTGACGGCGAGGGTGAGGGCGATGCGGGCCCAGAGGCGGTGGGGCACGGGGGTCATTCTCCGGCGGGATTGCGAAACCGGTAGCCCTGGCTGCGGACGGTCTCGATGTGGCCGGGCCAGGGTTCGGGCCCGAGCTTCCGGCGGAGGGAGGAGACGTGAACGTCGATGGAGCGATCCGAGAC